>CAKQWL010000111.1 GCA_934278965.1 uncultured Clostridia bacterium
GCAGTAGATGCTGCTGCCCTCGACACGCTCCACCATCAGGCTGATCAGTCCGTCATCGATCAGGATCCGGTCTCCGGCTTTTACATCACTCGCCAGCCCGCGGTAAGTAATGCCGCAGCCCGCAGCAGTACCTTCCCGTTCCTCCTCTCCGCAGAAAAGTGTGAACGCCTGTCCCGCTTTCAGCTCCGCCTCACCGCCGGAAAACTTTTTGGTGCGGATCTCCGGTCCTTTTGTATCCAGCAAAATCGCCGTATACAGGCCGAGCTCCTCCCGCACTGCTTTAATAGCCTCAATCTTCGCGAGCTGTTCGCTTCTCGTTCCGTGTGAAAAATTGAGACGCGCTACATTCATCCCGGCTTTCATCAGCACGCGCAGCATCTCAGGGCTCTCGCTGGCCGGCCCGATCGTACCGATAATCTTTGTTTTTCTTTTTTCCTGCATCTTCGGGAAATCCCCCTTTTCCTCTTTTCTCTTCTTTTCAACTTCTGCTCTTCTCTGGTTTCAGTGTACCACAAAGCCCGCACCGCCGCAAGAATACACCGTTTTTCAAAATAATACGGCCGGGAAGACACTTCCCGGCCGTATAAAAGTTATTCGATATTCAGTTCGTTTCTGCGGACGCTGACCATGCTGTCCGGCGGCACAGACTCTGTGATGAACGAACTTCCTCCGATCGTGGAATTTCTTCCGATCACCGTCTCCCCACCCAATACCGACGCTCCGGAATAAATCGTGACATTGTCCTCGATCGTCGGGTGTCGCTTGGTATTCCGCAGCTTGCTCGCGTTACGCGTCGAAAGTGCTCCGAGTGTCACACCCTGGTAAATCTTTACATGATCTCCGATCTCGGTGGTTTCACCGATTACAACCCCCGTTCCGTGATCGATAAAGAAATACTTTCCGATCGTTGCGCCGGGATGAATATCAATACCGGTCTTACTGTGCGCGTACTCCGACATAATTCGCGGAAGGATCGGCACAGAAAGTTCGTAAAAAACATGCGCGACCCGATGAATGCTGATCGCTGTAATGCACGGATAGGAGAAGACGATCTGATCCTTGCTTTCTGCCGCCGGATCGCCATCAAACGCCGCTTGAATATCCATCACAAGATATTTACGGATTTCCGGCAGCCGTTCAAAGAATTCCATGCATACCCCTTCCGCTCTTTCTTCTGCACTGTGCATCAGCTGCTGATTTTTTCGGTCATACTCGTATAAAAAGGCCAATTTCAGCTGCTTTTTCAATTTCTGGTATACGATCTGCATCAAATTGCCGGTGATATATTTCTCCGTCACCTCGTTCATGCTCTTATTTCCGAAATACTGCGGAAACAGGAGCATCTCCAGGTCGCTGATAATCTCAATAACGCTGTCTCGATCCGGAAGATGAAGACTGGCCTTCTCCGAAATCGGGTTTTCATAATAGCTGTTTACCAGCTGATCAATATAATGCGGCAAATTACGCTTAAAGTCGCCATCCATGCTGTTCTAATCCTCCAATACGGACAAATAACGCTCGCCCGTGTCTACCAAAACTACAACAATCTTTTTCCCGGCATTTTCCGGCCTCTTTCCGATTTTTACAGCGGCGGCAAGTGCTGCGCCGCTTGAAATCCCGACGAAAATCCCCTCCTGCCCGGCAACAGCCTTCATCATGCCGAAGGCCTCCTCCGTAGTAATCGTGACAATTTCGTCATAAATGCTGGAATCCAATGTATCCGGAACAAAATTCGCTCCGATCCCCTGGATCTTGTGCGGGCCTGCCTTGCCCTGAGAAAGGAGCGGCGAATCCGCCGGCTCAACCGCAGCAACACGAACCTCCGTTTTTTTCTCTTTCAGGAATTTTCCGACGCCGGATAAGGTTCCGCCTGTACCGACACCTGCGACAAAGATATCTACATCGCCTCCGGTCTGGGACCAGATCTCCGGGCCGGTTGTCAGATAATGCGCCTCCGGGTTCGCCGGGTTTACAAACTGACCGGCAATGATCGCCCCCGGTGTCTTTTCAAGAAGCTCGTTTGCCTTCGCCACTGCTCCTGCCATGCCGAGCTTGCCTTCTGTCAGAATAACCTGCGCGCCGTAAGCCTTTGTCAGCTTCACTCTTTCGATACTCATTGTCTCCGGCATGATGATGACAGCCTTATATCCTCTCGCCGCCGCCACCAGTGCAATCCCGATCCCGGTATTGCCGGAAGTCGGTTCGATGATCGTCGCTCCCGGTTTCAAAACACCGTCCTGCTCCGCTTTTTCAATCATGTGAAGCGCAATACGATCCTTCGCACTTCCGCCCGGATTGAAGGATTCGATCTTGGCTTCAATCCCGGCAACGGTCCCATAATTCTTTTCAATGTTCGAAAGCCTCACAATCGGCGTGTTTCCGATCAGTTCTGTAATACTGTTTTTAATATCAGACATTTCTATTCCCTCCGTTCTACGGCTCTCTGTACAGTCCGCCTACGATCGGGCTGCCCGCCTTATTATCTTATGCAGGACAGCGCGCCGCGCTGTCTCCTCGATTTAGAAAACAGGTACAACTGCACCTTCGTAAGTGTTCTCGATAAACTGCTTAATATCATCGCTTGTCAGTACCTCGATCAGCGCTTTTACCGCTTCATTGTCCTCATTTCCTGCCTTGACGCAGATGATATTGGCAAAGGTTTCCGCTCCGACAGAATCCGCCGCTTCGATCGCAAGCGCATCCTTCCCCGCGTTGAGACCTGCTTCGATGGCATAATTTCCGTTGATTACCGCAAGGTCCACATCCTGAAGTGATCTCGGGATCAGTGCCGCTTCCAGTTCAACGATATCCAGATTCTTCGGATTTTCTGTAATGTCAAGCTTGGTTGCGCCGATGCCGACACCTTTCGTCAGCTTGATCAGGCCTTCCTGCTCCAGCAGAAGCAGTGCTCTTGCTTCGTTCGTTGCGTCATTCGGAACCGCAACCTTTGCACCATCCTGCAGCTCTTCGATGCTGGCAGTCTTTCCGGCATAAATTCCGTACGGTTCATAGTGGATCTGCGCTACCGAAACAAGGTCCGTACCGTTTTCCTCATTAAACTGGTCCAGATACGGCTTGTGCTGGAAATAGTTCGCGTCGATCTCACCGCTCTGAACAGCCTCGTTCGGCAAAACATAATCCTGGAATTCCACGATCTCAAGATTGATTCCCTTTTCCGCGAGAAGCGGCTTCGCGGCCTCCAGAATTTCCGCATGCGGTGCCGGAGATGCGCCGACCTTCAATGTTACGGCTTCGGTCTCGTCGTCTCCGCCGCCGCAGGCTGTCAAAAGCCCAAATGCAAGAACCGCGATT
>CAKQWL010000112.1 GCA_934278965.1 uncultured Clostridia bacterium
TCATCCCCGTTATTCTGCGTTTTCCTGTTCTGACTCCTGCCGCGAAATCGAGGCCGGATCCCTATCCTCCAAAGCCTGCCCGCTTCCGCCTTTCTCCGCCGCTTCTTCGACTCCGCCGGATAAATCAAAGGTAAACTGCTGTACAACGAGTTCGTCCTGTTCGCTTTCCGAATCTGCTTCTGTAATGACCCCGCCGATATCGTCGATATCCGGCAGTTCTGTAAGATCCCGGAAGCCGAAATTGGCGAGGAACAAGTCCGTCGTTCCGTAGAGAATCGGCCGGCCGATTCCTGCCGAACGTCCGGTTTCACGAATCAGGCCTTTTCTTTCCAGCCCCTCGAGGACTCGATCGCATTTGATTCCCCGGATGGACTCGATTTCCGCACGCGTAACCGGCTGTTTATACGCGATGATTGCGAGAACTTCAAGAGCGGACTGTGAGAGACGCTTCTGCCGAACCGGCGTGCAGAGTCTCTCGATGTATTCGCTGTTCTCCTCCCAAGACACGAACTGAAAGGCCTTGTTCACTTCACGAATCCGAAGTCCACGCCCCTCTTCCTCATATTCCTTTCGAAGCTCCTCAAAGCAATCGTAAACCTCTTTCCAAGGCAAATTAAACACATCCGCGGCCGTTTTCGCCGGAAGCGGTTCCCCCCAGGTAAACATCATCGACTCCAGTGCTGATTTGATACTCTTTTTACTCGCCACCTCTGGTTCCCTCCTTTATCTGCGTCTCCGCCAATGCAGCCGCATCCAGCTCATCAAGCGTTTTTCCCTTTGTAATAACGATCGGATCGAAATTCGCTCTCTGACACAGCCCGACTGCGCGGCTTTTTGCCATTTCCAAAAGCGAAGTAAATGTCGCCACCTCGTTCTCGCGGTTCTTCTCCTCTGCAAGCAGTTCATCGAAGGTCACACTGTCCCGCAGACTTTCGGTCAGGAACATTTTGATATAAGAAATCTTCTGTTCGATAGAAATCCGCTGCCGTTCTAATTTTGCGTACCTCTTTCGAACATCTTCCACTTTCTTTTTCCGATACAGGAACAAATTGAAGGCCTTTACAAACTCGGACAGCTCCATTTTCAGATATTCATCCGGATTCTCCGTATAACGCGAAATATCCTCCTGCGGTTTCACATAAATCCGCTGCATCCGCTCTTCCTGCTCCGCAAGCATCGCCGAAGCCGCTTTGAAGCGTTTATATTCCAGCAGCTTTTCAACCAGCTCCGTGCGCGGGTCCTCTGTCTCCGGCTCTCCGCTCACCGCATTGATACGCGGCAGCAGCATTTTGGACTTAATCTCGATCAAAGACGCCGCGAGCACCATAAACTCCGTTGTCACTGCGATTTCCTGCCGCTTCATCTCATCCAGATAAGCCAGATACTGCTCCACGATCTCCGATACGCGAATATCGTAAATGCTCATCTGCGCATTTTCAATCAGATATACCAGAAGGTCAAACGGACCTTCAAATAAATTCAATTTTACTTTATAACTCATATCATTTCCCCGTCTTCCAGCCGACCGGCTTTTAACCTTATCAGTATACCAACTATTTCTCTTTCGCGCAAGATAGGAGCTCGAGACCATTCTTTTCTTCTGTGAATTTCGTCGACCGATTGAATTTCAGAGAATTCTGTGTTACATTGTAGTTAGTTTCAGTGACGAAAACAGCAATGGGAGGATATCGGTTATGATGAATTACACGAAATTGTCTGAAGATGAAAAAAAAGCTCTGGTTCAGAAGGCCGCGGACGCCGCGTACCATTATGAAAACACCTACGGCAGCTGCGCTCAGTCCTGTCTGGGCGGACTGCGGGACACATTCCCGGAACTCGGCATTTCCGATGAAATGTTCAAAAGTTCCTACGGTCTTGCCGGCGGATGCGGATGTTCCATTAAGGGCACCTGCGGTGCGCTTTCCGGAGCCGCGATGGCGGTCAGCCTGATTGCCGGCCGTGATCACGAGCATATGGACGATGACTTCACCGCCTGCTATGACAAAGTAAAGAAGGTCATTGCCGCATTTGAGGAAAAATTCGGCGTTACCTGCTGTGAAGTGCAGACGGCTATGATGGGCGCATGTTTCGACTTCATGACAGAAGAGGGCGAAGCCGGGTACAATGCCAAGGACGGTGACGCTAACTGCGCGAAGGCCGTTGCTTACGCAACAGAGCTTGTTGCGAAAATGATTGTGGACGGAGAGCTTTAAGCTCCAATATGGAAAACTCTGAGCCCCGAGAGGCGGAGGCCCCGGAAAGGGCACAAGGGTCTCAAAAGGAGCGAAGTCCTCAAAAGAGGTAAAAACCTCAAAAAGGCAAAGACCCCGAAGAAAGGCGCCGCGCGG
>CAKQWL010000113.1 GCA_934278965.1 uncultured Clostridia bacterium
ATTGTGAGGATGCGTCATTCCCGGCACAGGCGGGGGAAAGTGAATGGAAGCAGCTGGAAAGGGATATTGCGCTCGCCGCGGAAACCGGCTGCGCCTATCATGTGTGTCATGTGTCGACGAAGGAGAGCGTGGAACTGATCCGAAAGGCAAAGGCGGACGGTGTAGATATTACTTGTGAGACGGCGCCGCATTATTTGGTACTGGATGACAGTATGGTTGAGGATGACGGGCGTTTTCGAATGAACCCTCCGATTCGGAGTAAAGAAGACCGGGAGGCGCTGATCGAAGCATTAAAGGACGGAACGATCGATATGATCGCGACCGATCACGCACCGCACAGCCAAGAGGAAAAAAATAAAGGGTTTGACGGAAGCCTGAACGGCATTGTCGGACTGGAAACAGCGTTCCCGGTTCTCTATACCGAGCTGGTCGTTCCGGGCATTCTTTCGCTGGAAAAGCTGATCGCACTCCTGAACGAAAACCCGAGGAAGCGCTTTGGCCTGGAAAACAGAGGGTATGGAATTTGGGAGCTGGATGAGGAATATAAAATCGATCCGGAGCAGTTCTTTTCGCAGGGAAAGAGCACGCCATTCGCAGGGAAAAAAGTTCGAGGAAGGTGCATTGCACTGATTTACGACGGAAATGCGGTGTGGATGGATGAGGCGTTTGCGGAATCCCATAAAGCACCGGATACCAGAATGAAGCCTGCGGATAAAAAGCGACTGGAGAAACAGTTGGAACAGATGATGCGGATGAATCCGGGAGGTGCATATGGCGGCGGCTTCGGCGGCCCCGGCATGGGCGGGCCAAACGGCTTCGGCGGGCCGCGGCAGTTCTGAAGAAAGACAAAAATATAAAAACATAAAAGTATAGAAGCAGAAGAAGGGCAGGAGGTGCGAAGAAATGGCAAAGAGAACAGATATCAAAAAAATATTGATTATTGGATCAGGGCCGATTGTGATCGGACAGGCGGCGGAATTTGATTATGCCGGCACGCAGGCGTGCATTGCGCTGAAAGAAGAGGGGTATGAGGTCGTTCTGGTCAATTCCAACCCGGCAACGATCATGACGGATACGACGATTGCAGACAAAGTGTACATGGAACCGCTTACGCTGGAATATGTCGCCAAAATCCTGCGCTATGAGCGGCCGGACGCGATTGTTCCGGGCATCGGAGGCCAGACGGGACTGAATCTTGCCATGCAGCTGGAAAAGAAGGGCGTTTTGCGCGAATGCGGTGTGGAACTTCTCGGAACGAGCAGTGAGAGCATTGAGCGCGCGGAAGACCGGGAACTGTTCAAAGAACTGTGCCAGTCGATCGGGGAACCAGTCATTCCGTCGAAGATTACATATAATTTAGAGGAAGCGAAAAAGGCAGCACAGGAAATCGGTTATCCGGTTGTTCTCAGGCCGGCATTCACCCTTGGCGGCACCGGCGGCGGATTTGCGGAAAATGTGGAAGAACTGACAGAGATCGGCGCAATCGCTTTCAAACTTTCGCCGGTACATCAGGTACTGATCGAAAAGAGTGTCAAAGGCTATAAAGAAATCGAGTTTGAAGTGATGCGGGATTCGAGCGATCATGCGATTACGATCTGCGGTATGGAGAATGTCGATCCGGTCGGTGTGCATACCGGGGATTCTATTGTCGTAGCACCGATTATGACCTTGTCGCCGGAGGATCTTAAAATGCTGAATGACAGCGCTATCCGCATTATTCGGGAGCTGAAGATCGAGGGCGGATGCAATGTTCAGTTTGCGCTTCATCCGGAGACCTCGGAATACTACCTGATTGAGGTCAATCCGCGGGTTTCGCGTTCTTCTGCACTGGCGTCCAAGGCGAGCGGATATCCGATCGCGCGGGTGACAGCGAAGATTGCGGTCGGCATGATGCTGGAGGAGATCCCGATTGCAAATACTACCGCGGCGTTTGAGCCGTCATTGGATTACGTTGTAGCGAAATTCCCGCGCTTTCCGTTTGATAAGTTTAAGCAGGCAACCAATAAGCTCGGGACGCAGATGAAGGCGACCGGCGAAGTCATGGGAATCGGTGCGACCTTAGAGGAATGTATGCTGAAATCCGTCCGTTCGCTGGAGATTGGCGTGGATCACCTTTATATGCCGAAATTCGACGAAAAGACTAATGAAGAACTGCTTGCCTATATCAGCGATTTCCGGGATGATGCCATCTACGCGATCGCACAGCTCCTGCGGAACGGAGAGAGCATCGAGAAGATCCATGAAGTAACAGCGATTACATCCTATTTCCTTGAAGCAATCAAGCGAATTACGGATTTTGAAAAGGTTTTGAAGGCTTATCCGGAAAATATTGACACACTCCGTATCGCAAAGGCGATGGGATTCAGCGATTCCTGCATCGCGCGGCTTTGGGAGAAAGACGAGACAGAGATTTTCAACCTGCGGAAGGAAGAAGGAATCTTCCCGGTCTACCGCATGGTCGATACCTGCCATACCGGAGCGTACATCCCGTACTTCTATTCTACCTACGGCGTCCGGAACGATTCTGTGATTTCGGACAAAAAGAAAATTATCGTACTGGGTGCGGGGCCGATTCGAATCGGTCAGGGAGTTGAGTTCGATTATTCCACTGTGCACGCGGTATCGACGATCCGGAAGTTCGGGTATGAGGCGATTATTATCAACAACAATCCGGAAACGGTATCAACGGATTATACAACCGCGGATAAGCTCTATTTTGAGCCGTTGACCACAGAAGATGTCATGAACATCATCGAGTTTGAGAAACCGGACGGGGTGATTGCGTCCCTCGGAGGACAGACCGCGATCAATCTGGCGGAGCCGCTGATGAAGCGGGGCGTTCGGATCATCGGAACGGACTGTGAGGCGATTGAGCGCGCAGAAAACAGAGATTCCTTCGAAAAGGTTCTGAAAGAGCTGGATATCCCGCAGCCGAAGGGGAGCGCGGTTACCAAGATCGAGGACGGCGTTCGGGTAGCGGAGGAAATCGGTTATCCGGTACTGGTACGGCCGAGCTTTGTACTCGGCGGCCGCGCGATGCAGCTTGTTGCAAATGAAGAGCAGCTTCGCCGCTATTTGAAAACAGCTGTTGAGATTGATGAGGACAAGCCGGTGCTGGTGGATAAATATATCGCGGGCAAAGAAGTGGAAATCGATGCAATCTGTGACGGGACGAATGTGTTCGTTCCGGGGATTATGGAACTCGTAGAGCGGACCGGCGTACACAGCGGGGACTCGATCAGCGTCTATCCGCCGTTCAGCATCTCCGATAAGGTCAAGGGCACCCTTCTGCAGTACGCAAAGAAGCTCGGACTCGGGCTTGGAATTATTGGATTATACAATATCCAGTTCATTGTTGATAAGGATGAGAATGTATCGATCATTGAAGTGAATCCGCGTTCCTCCAGAACGGTACCGTTCCTCAGCAAGGCGACGGGATACAGCCTGGCGGATATCGCGACAGAGGTCATCCTCGGACGGAATTTGAAGGAACAGGGAATCTTCGATATCTATCCGGCGGAAAAGAAGCGTTGGTATGTCAAGGTGCCGGTATTCTCCTTCAATAAAATTCGGGGTCTGGATGCGTATCTTTCACCGGAGATGAAATCCACGGGCGAGGCAATCGGCTATGATGATAAGCGGGAGCGCGCAATGTACAAGGCTCTCCAGGCATCCGGAATGAAGCTCCAGAATTACGGAACGGTGTTTGTCACTTTGGCGGACAAAGATAAAGAAGAGGCACTGCCGCTGATCCGCCGCTTCTACAATCTTGGATTTAACATTCAGGCGACGAGCGGGACGGCCGCTTTCTTAAAGGAAAACGGAATCAGGACGCATGTCCTTGCGAAGATCAGCGACGGAAGCGATGAAATTCCGCAGGCGATCCGGCAGGGTTATCTCGCGTATATCATCAATACCAGCGATATTGGAAGCTCGGATCATACCGAGAGTGACGGGTATGAAATCCGGAAGATTGCGACGGAAAACAATGTCAATATCTTTACAGCGCTGGATACCGTGTCGGCGCTTCTGGATGTTCTGGAGGAGACAACGCTGTGTATTTCCACGATTGACGCGTAATGGATACAGAACAGATGCGCGGACGGCCAATAGGCCGATGAAGGATGAAGAACGAAAAATGAAGACGCAAGAATAAAGAGTAACGAATCAAAGCGCGGGCAAGAAGCAGACCTTGCGGATGGAATGCCGGTACGAAGCGAGAGCTGGCACTGGGAAAGGATTGAAATGAAACAGGGGATTTTTACCATTGAAGAAAATAGAAGAATCGCGCGGGGCATACAGGAGATGAGGCTTCGCGGCGATGTCTCCGGTATTACGGCGCCGGGGCAGTTTGTCGATATCCGAATTCCGGAATTTTTTCTGCGCAGACCGATTTCGGTCTGCGACCGCGATCAGGAGAACGGGCACTTGACGCTGGTTTATAAAATCGCAGGAGAGGGAACGAAGGCACTCGCGGAGCACCGGGCCGGGCAGACGCTGGATCTTTTAACGGGACTTGGAAATGGGTATGACCTTGCACCTGCGGGCCGGAGACCTCTTCTGGTCGGAGGGGGCGTCGGTGTGCCGCCAATGTTTCTTTTATGCAGAGAACTGGTAAAAATCGGCGCTTCGCCGATTGTGATTCTTGGCTTTAATACGAAAGAAGAACTGTTTTATGAAGAAGCATTTCGGGAACTTGGCGCAGAGGTGATCGTCACAACGGCAGACGGGAGCGCGGGAATGAAGGGATTCGTAACGGATGCAATCGCGCGTTTGACCGAGGGGCGGCTTTCGGAACAAGAAGTGCCTTATACCTATTTTTATACCTGCGGACCGGAGCCGATGCTCCGGGCGGTATGCGAAAGCACCGCAGCGGATGGACAGTGCAGCTTTGAAGAGCGTATGGGCTGCGGATTTGGTGCGTGTATGGGGTGTTCGTGCAGAACGAAATATGGAACGAAGCGAATCTGCAAGGACGGACCGGTGCTTCGAAAGGAGGAAATCCTGTGGTAGATGCGGTAGAAAAGAAGGAGAACAGCGGCAGGGAAAAAACTGAAGACCTGCGGGTGACGCTGTCCGGAATGACGCTGGATAATCCGGTGATTCCGGCAAGCGGAACCTTCGGATACGGTTATGAGTTTGCCGAATTTTATGATATCAATTGTCTGGGGAGCCTGTCCTTTAAGGGAACGACAAGAGAGGCGCGCTACGGCAATGAACTGCCTCGGATCGAGGAGTGTACCGGCGGGTTGATCAACAGCATCGGCTTGCAGAATCCGGGTGTCGAGAAGGTGATTGCGGAAGAACTGCCAAAGCTCCGCCGCTGTTTCCGAAAGCCGATTATTGCCAACATCTGCGGGTTTTCGCTGGAAGAATATCAGGAAGTCAGCGCGATGCTGGACCGGGAAGAGCAGATCGGAATTTTGGAGATCAATGTGAGCTGCCCGAATGTACATTCCGGGGGAATGAGCTTCGGCACCAGTCCGGAGCAGGCGGCGGCAGTGACACGCGCGGTCAAGGCGGCGGTAGAGAAGCCGGTTTATATTAAGCTGAGCCCGAATGTGACGGACATCACAGAAATTGCTCTTGCCTGCGAGGAGGCCGGAGCGGACGGAATCAGCCTAATCAATACACTGCTTGGAATGCGGATTGATCTGAAAACAAGAAAGCCGGTGGTGGCCAATCGAATGGGCGGATTTTCCGGACGGGCGATTTTTCCGGTTGCCCTCCGAATGGTCTATCAGGTGAGCAGTGCTGTCCATATCCCGGTGATTGGAATGGGCGGTGTCGCAAGCGCGCGCGATGTGATTGAAATGATGCTGGCAGGGGCTTCGGCCGTTCAGGTCGGCGCGGCGAATCTGGTCAATCCGTTTGCGTGCCGGGATATTGTAGAGGAACTGCCGGAAGTGATGCGTGAATACGGGATCGATTCTCTGAAGGAAATTGTAGGAGGTGCGCACGGATGAGAAAAGATGTGATAATTGCCTGCGACTTTGCGGGAAAAAAAGAATTGTTGGAATTTCTCGGACTTTTTCCGGAGGAAAAGCCTTATGTGAAGATTGGAATGGAACTCTTTTATGCAGAGGGACCGGAAATCGTGCGTGAAGTGCGGCGACGCGGACACCGGATTTTTCTGGACCTGAAGCTTCACGATATTCCGAATACTGTAAAAAAGGCAATGAAGGTGCTTTCCGCGCTCGACATCGATATGGTCAATGTTCACGCGGGCGGCACGATGGCTATGATGCAGGCGGCGCTGGAAGGATTGACGCGTCCGGATGGGACAAGACCGCTTTTGATTGCCGTGACACAGCTCACATCGACCAATCAGGAGAGAATGCAGGAGGAACTCTGGATCCCGAAACCGATCGATGAAGTCGTCATGCATTATGCGAGGAATGCCCAAAAAGCCGGACTGGACGGAGTCGTTTGCTCGCCGCAGGAGGCGGAACGGGTACATTCTGTCTGCGGGACGGAGTTTTTAACGGTGACGCCGGGTATTCGCTTCGAAGGCGGAGAAGCCGGCGATCAGGCGCGGATCATGACACCGAAGCAGGCGGCGAGAAACGGATCGGATTATATCGTGGTCGGAAGGCCGATCACGGAAGCGGCGGATCCGTTGGAAGCATATCGAAAATGCTGTCTTGAATTTCTCGGTGAATAACGGGATCGTAAGAAGAGAACACGGATGCCCGCCGGGGACGGACCAAATGAGAAGAGCGAAAGAGAAAGAAACGGAGGAAGAGAAAATGTGGCAGAAAAAATCAGAGGAAACGGAGCGGCAGATTGCGAAGGATCTGCTTTCGATTCAGGCAGTGTTTTTTCGGCCGGACGAGCCTTTTACCTGGGCCAGCGGAATCAAAAGTCCGGTTTACTGCGATAATCGTCTGACGCTGACAGCCCCGGAAGTACGCGGGGATGTAGAGCATGCGCTTGCGGAAACGGTAAAACGGGAGTACCCGGAAGCGGAAGTGCTGATGGGGACCAGTACCGCAGGAATCGCTCATGCGGCAATCACAGCACATCTTCTCGGCATGCCGATGGGATATGTTCGGTCCGGAAAGAAGGATCACGGGCGCGGAAACCAAATCGAAGGAAGACTGGAGAAGGGACAGAAGGTGGTCGTGGTAGAAGATCTGATTTCGACAGCAGGAAGCGTGCTGGAGGTCGTGCGTGTTTTGCGGGATGCCGGTGCGGAGGTGCTGGGGGTTGTCAGTATCTTTACCTATGGAATGAAGAAGGGCCTTGAACGACTTGCGGAGGAAAATGTTCGGAATATCAGTTTGACAAACTTCGATGTGATTACAGAAGTTGCCGCAGAAGAGGCGTATATCCGTCCGGAGGATATCGCGCGGCTTCGTGCATTTCGCGACAATCCGGCGGATGAAAGCTGGATTGAAAACCGGTAGGAGTACGAAAGAAGTAAAATGAAAAAAGGAGATAGGGACGCATGCGAAATCTTATAGATATCCTGGATCTTTCCGTCGAAGAAATCGAGGAATTGATCCAAACGGCCAATGATATAATTCTGCATCCGGAAGACTATCGGGAAAAATGCAGGTACAGGAAGCTGGCGACGCTGTTCTTTGAACCGTCCACCCGGACCCGGCTTTCGTTTGAAGCGGCAATGCTGGATCTGGGTGGAAGCGTTCTCGGATTTTCGGAGGCTGCCTCAAGCTCGGCTTCAAAGGGAGAAAGTGTGTCAGACACCATTACGGTCGTCAGCGGGTATGCGGATATTATCGCGATGCGTCATCCGAAGGAGGGCGCGCCGGTCGTTGCCGCCGCCAAGAGCCGGGTGCCGATCATCAATGCCGGAGACGGAGGGCACCATCATCCGACACAGACCCTAACGGATCTTTTGACCATTCAGAGGGTCAAAGGCAGGCTGGACGGATTGACAATCGGCCTTTGCGGGGACCTGAAATTCGGAAGAACCGTGCATTCGCTGATTGCGGCGATGGCGCGTTATCCGGGGAATCGTTTTGTCCTCATTTCGCCGGAGGAACTGAAGCTGCCGAGATATATCAAGGAGAGCCATCTGAAAGGGAAGGGCGTACCGTATGAGCAGACGGCGGCTCTGGACGCCGTTATGGGGAAGCTGGATGTCCTTTACATGACGAGAGTTCAGCGGGAGCGGTTCTTTAATGAGGAGGATTATATCCGCCTGAAGGACAGCTATGTCCTTACGCCGGAAAAGCTGCTCGGTGCGAAGGAGGATCTTGCCGTTTTGCATCCGCTGCCGCGGGTCAATGAGATTTCAACGGCGGTGGACAGTGATCCGAGAGCCTGCTATTTCGAACAGGCCCGGCTCGGAAAGTTTATCCGAATGGCGCTGATTTTGAAGCTTCTGGAGGTGAGAGGATGAATATTGACGCGATCAAGGACGGGATTGTTATCGATCATATCCAGCCGGGGAAGGCCATGCAGATTTACGAAATGATCGGACTCGGCAAGCTGAAAAGCCCGGTGGCGCTCATCATGAATGTGCAGAGTGCGAAAATGGGCAGGAAAGATATCATCAAGATCGACCAGCATATTGAGCTGGATCTGGATGTACTGGGATATATTAGTCCGCATATTACGGTCGACATTGTAAAAGACGGAAAAGTCGTCAGCAAAAATCACATTGAACTGCCGGATCAGCTGACGGATATTCTGGTGTGCCGGAATCCGAGGTGTATCACCTCGACGGAACAGGAAATTCATCACCGCTTTCGTTTAACAGACCGCAAGAACGGTGTGTATCGCTGCATTTATTGCGATACGGCCGCAAAGTAGGCCGGGGATCCGGAAGGGCTGGGGATCCGGAAAAAAGAGAAAAAGGAGCAAATTATGAGAGCAGACGGAAAGCGGGTCAAAAAGCTGAAGCCGTTTTTTGAAATTATTCCCTATATTATGAATCGCAGAGTGGATGCGCAGAATTACATCATGCAGGAAATCGACGCGACGGCTATGCGGGAATATATCGCGCAGAAACGCGGGAGCGGTGCCGGCATCAGTCACCTGAGCCTTGTCATTACCGCTTTTTTTAAGACAGCACTGGAGTACGAACAACTGAATTATTTTGTTGTCAATAAAAAAATCTATCACCGCAATCATTTCTGCGTGTCCTTTGTAACGCTTAAGAGTGACGGTGGAGATGAGCGCACGGAGCAGACCGTGAGCAAGCTGTTCTTTGAACCGGGGGATGATATCTTTTCCATTTCTAAGAAAATTAACGATGCAATCGGTGAAAACCGGGAGATTGAGACGAGCAATGATATGGACAAGCTGCTGGGGCGGCTGATGCGTTTCCCGGGGCTGGCGTGGTTTTCGGTAGGGATGCTGAAGATCTTGGATCGATACGGACTGCTGCCGCGGAAGGTGCTTGACGCAAGTCCGTTTCATACGAGCCTTTTTGTGACGAATATGGCATCGATCCGTTCCAATCCGATCTATCACCATCTCTATGAGTTCGGTACGACCAGCATTTTCGCGGCGATCGGTCAGAGCAAAAAACGAATCGCACTTCAGCGAAACGGACATTTGAAGGAAAAAACAGTGCTGCCGATCGGAATTGTCACCGATGAAAGAATTGCTTCGGGGCATTACTATGTCGAGGCCTTTCGGAAGATGGAGCGGTATCTGAAAAATCCGGAACTGCTGGAAAATAAAAGTGCGCAGGAGCCGGAAAGCGGGGAGACAGGCCTTGAAAGATCCGCAGAGACCCCTAAGCCGGAGACGATAAACGCTCCGGAAAGCGGGGTGCGGCCGATTCCGGCGGAAGAACCGGTGCAGGCGGCACGGTCCGTGAAAGAACCGGTTTCGTTAAACGGCGATGCCGCAGCGCAGACCGGAAATCTCAGAGCGGCTTATAAGATCGCGTGGACGCAGTTTCGGGGAAGCCGCCGGCTGTTTCCGAGCCTGCGGGAAATCTGGTATGACCGGGAACTGTCCCGGGCGATCGACCGGCTTGAAAGGCCGTTTGTCCCATTCTTCGTACTGCTGGCCGGGCTTTTCGGTGTTGGCCTTGCTTTGGCAGGGAAAGCCTCGCAGGAGCAGATCCTTCTTGCAATGGGTATTTTTGTGCTGGTCGATGTTCTTTTTATTACACCGCTTCTGTTTTATGCAGTGCTGCCGAAACCGATCGCAGCGCACATCAAACGGTTGGATTCGTTGTGCGAGGAAGAATGGGCACTGTACGAGGAAGAGCAAATAGCAAACGAAAAAATAGACCGGATCTTCAATCGTTATAGAGTGCCGGGACGTC
>CAKQWL010000114.1 GCA_934278965.1 uncultured Clostridia bacterium
AAAATGAGCAGTGTAGGAGAAGAGAATACAAAAAAGAAGCAGGCATCCCCAAAAGATGTCGCAAAGGCATACGAGAAATATGCCGAAAAGTTCACGCCGAAGCCGACCTATTTAAAAAATTGTCTGAAGGCCTTTGTCGTAGGCGGGGCCATTTGTACGGCGGCGCTGTTTGCGGTAAACCGGCTTTCGGCAAACGGAATGCCGAAAGAAGATGCCGGAACGTTTGTTACGATGGGATTGATCTGCACAGCACAGCTTTTGACCGGCATCGGATGGTTTGATACCATCGGAAAGGTTTGCGGCGCAGGGGTGATCTTTCCTATTACGGGATTTGCCAACTCCATGGTTGCGCCCGCGATTGAATACAAGAAAGAGGGAATCGTTCTCGGTGTCGGCTCCAAGCTGTTCAGCCTGGCCGGTCCGGTATTAGCGTGCGGCATTTCCAGCGCAGCGATCGTCGGAATCATTTATTGGCTCATTGAGAAGTTTATGCTATAATCAGGAAAGAAGGTAATCGATACGGTCGAAGGAGGCGCATATTAAGTGACTGTAGTTGAATTTCTGGATTGTACACCTGTTAAAAATATCATCAGCGGATGGACGCTGTCACCGGATCGTATTATTTATGTCGGCAGTGCTGATATGCGGAATCAAGTGGAACGCTGCCGAACTTTTTTTGAGCGAAAAAAAAGATGCCCTGAAATCATCACCCGAATGATCCGGGAGAATAAAATAGATACGGTATATGAGGTTTTGGCGGAGATCGCGGAGGAAGAGGAAGAATGCATTTTTGATTTGACCGGCGGCGATGAGGTGGCATTAGTTGCGATGGGAATGGTCTATGAGCGGTACCGCTTCCAAAAGAAGATCGAAATGCACCGTTTTGAGATTACTTCGGGCAGGATCAGTGATGTCGATAACGACGGAGAACTTCCGAAAAAGGAAAACGAACCGCAGATTACGGTAGAGGATACGATTATCCTTCACGGAGGCACGATCAGTGCGTATTTTGAGGAGAGTGCCGGTGGGAGCGGAAAAAGGGGTGCGATAGAGAATACACCGGAATTTTTGGATGATGTACAGAAACTCTGGGCGATTTGCCGAAAGAATCCGACGGCCTGGAATCGCGCGATCTCAGATTTAAAAGAACTCGAAAGCCGCCCGTTTTGCGAAAAGCGCGGATTTGAAGTCAAAATTTCGCTGATAATGTCGGAGCGGGACAGATGGGCGGAAGCAAAGCGCCGTTCCGTTGAAAGGCTGCTGTCCATGCTCGCCGGGGCGGGGCTGGTACATAATTACCATGCCGGCAAAGAATATATACAGTATTGTTATAAAAACGCGTCTGTGCGGCACTGTCTGGACAAAGCAGGGAACATTTTGGAATTGAAGGTTTTAACTTCTGCCCGCGCTGCCCGTGAAAAGGATGGCAGTCCTTATTATAACGACGCTTTGAGTGGGGTTTCGATTGATTGGGATGGTAAAGAAGATCTTCCGGGCGGCACCGTAAACGAGATTGATGTCGTATTAATGAGGGGCTTTGTGCCGATCTTCATTTCCTGTAAAAACGGAGAAGTAGATGACGATGAACTTTATAAGCTCAACACAGTGGCGCTTCGATTTGGCGGGGATTATGCCAGAAAAGTTTTAGTGGCATCTGAGATCCGCAAAAGCGGAAGCGGGATGGAATACTTTATGCAGCGGGCATCGGATATGGGGATTGTCGTAATCGACGGTGCCGCACATTTATCGGAAGAAGAATTTGAGAGAAAACTTCGGTCTGCGGCAGGAGGACGGCAAAAAAATCATGCGAGTTTTTGATCTGCACTGTGATACCATTTCTGCTTTGGCGGAGAGTCGGGTGAATCTGGAAAACTCAAAAACGGCAGTGTCGCTTCCTAAAGCGGAATAGGTCTTCGGATGTGCGGCGGAGTCCGGGAATGCATGCCAAGACGGAGGGCGGTCTTCGGCCTACGTTCAGTGTTTTGCGCTTTTCTCCAGAGAAGATGATGGAGGAGCCGCTGCTGCCGAATGGGAGGCTTTGTATGCCGTTTTTTTGGAGCAGATGCGAAGGTTTTCGGACCGCGTGATGCAGGCTGATTCGTATGATGGAATTCAAACAACCCTGGCAAGCGGAAAAATTTGCGCTGTCCTGACTGTCGAAAACGGCTCTGTGTTCGGAGATCGATTGGAGAGAATCGCTCCACTGAGAGAAGCAGGCTGTCTTGCGGCATCGCTGACCTGGAATGGGAAGAACGCGCTGGGCGGAGGAGCGCTGTGCCCGGAAGCGGGGCTTTCCGCGTTTGGAAAGACGGCGGTCCTGGAAATGGAACGGTGCGGGATGTTTGCGGATATCTCCCATTTGAGTGATCGCAGTACGGAAGATTTTCTGAAGGTGTCGTCGGCTCCTTTTCTTGCGACACATTCCTGCTGCCGCGGGAAAACACCAAAAGCGCGCAATCTCCCGGATGAGTACATTGTGGAGATGATTTCCCGAAAAAGTTTGCTCGGAATCAACTTTTATAAGGAGTTTATTCGAAACCCGGTTTCCGGTGAGGCCGGTATACGGGAAATCGGCGACCATATGGAACATGTTCTGAAATTAGGCGGGAAAGATATTCTGGCGCTCGGATCCGATTTTGACGGTGCCGATATGCCGGAAGCTCTGACAGGGGTAGATCAAGTGGGAGTACTTCGGGATGCGGTAAAAGAGCGTTTCGGAGAAGAACTCACCGAAAAGATTTTTTTTACCAATGCTATGGATTTTTTTCGCCGAGGTTTTTCATAACCGGCGGAGCTGAGGCCTTGCAGCTTACTGTGCAGGGCCGTTTTTTGTTCTATAGAATTAGGCTGTGCGTATAAAAAAGGGAAGATGCGGGAACGGTAAAGAAAAAGGAGGCGCAGCAATGGCAGGAAAAAAAATCGGACATCAATCTGTCCTTTTCAAAAATAGGCCGGTCATCTCCGGTATGTGCTCCGTAGTCGGAAAGAAGGAGGGAGAAGGCCCCCTTCGTGATTATTTTGATGTGATCCTTAAGGACGATATGTACGGAGAAAAAACCTGGGAGAAAGCAGAAAGCAAAATGTTGAAAGAAGCGGTTCTGACCGCGGCAAGGCACAGCGGAGTTTCACCCAAGGAAATCGATGTCATGCTGACGGGAGATTTACTGAATCAGCTGATGTCCAGTGCGTTTATGGCGCGGGATCTGCCGATTCCGTTTCTCGGACTCTACGGCGCGTGCAGTACGATGACACAGGCGATGCTGACAGCGGCAATGATTGTGGACGGTGGGTACGGCGATCATGTTGTGGCGGGCGCTTCCAGTCATTTTTGTACAGCGGAGCGGCAATTTCGAATGCCCTTGGAACACGGAAATCAGCGGCCGCCTTCGGCCCAATGGACTGCGACGGCGGCGGGAGCGGTGGTGATCTCCTCCGAGGTGCAGGAAGATACCGGCGCTTTGCTGCCGATTCCGAATACGGTGTGCCTTACGGGAGGAACGATCGGAAAAATCATTGATACAGGCATGAAGGATACAAATCAGATGGGCGCCGCAATGGCACCGGCAGCTGTGGATACCATGCTGAATCACTTTGAAGATACCGGTACAGCGCCGGAAGATTACGATATAATCTTGACGGGAGACCTTGGATTCATCGGGAAGGAGATTGCGATGGATCTTCTGGCAGGCGCCGGAATTCGAAAAAAAACATTGGAAAATATTTATGACGACTGCGGCGCGATGCTGTACAATCGGGAGCAGGATGTTCACAGCGGCGGAAGCGGATGCGGGTGTTCAGCGTCGGTTTATACCGCGTTTTTACTTCGGAAAATGCGGAAGGGCGAGATTCGAAGAGCATTGATCTTATCCACCGGTGCGCTTCTCTCTACCATCAGTCCATTTCAAGGGGAATCCATTCCGGGAATCGCGCATGCGGTGTCTCTAGAAATCAGGGAGGAGTAACTTCGACGAAGGGCAGTTCGGCAGGAATGACCCGCCGAGAGGCAAAGGATAAACGGGAGGAAGAAGGATGGAATATTTATATGCGTTTTTGACGGGAGGAATTTTATGCATGATCGGCCAGATCCTGCTGGATCGGACAAAACTGACCGCGCCGAGAATTCTGGTGATCTTTGTCGTTTCCGGAGTGATACTGACAGCACTCCACCTGTACCAGCCGCTGGTTGAACTGGCCGGAAACGGGGCCACGACGCCGCTTCCCGGATTTGGATACGCACTTGCGAAAGGCGCGATGGAGGGAGCAAAGGACGGATTTATCGGAGCTGTTACCGGGGCCTTGCGGGAAACGGCAGCTGGTATTACGGCCGCGATGGCATTTGGTTATCTAATCGCACTGATCTTTAATCCGAAATCGATTCGCTAAGAATTTGAATCCGATTTCGGTAAAGGAATTCGGAACAAATTCGCATCTCAATTTGTCAAAAAAACAATTCGCAGTGAAATCAGATATGGTATAATGATTTTGGCGAGAGAAGAGAGCATTGCTTTTTTG
>CAKQWL010000115.1 GCA_934278965.1 uncultured Clostridia bacterium
GTATTATTTTGTCCCGCTCTGTGCCGTCCGCGCTATTCGGAAAAATCGATCATCTTGCCGGACAGGAGCCGCGCCATTTGCTCGGCCAGTTTTTCCTGATCCAAATCGTGCTTTTCAAAATGCTCCAAAAGCGTTCCCGCGATCCCGTACGCGCAGAAATTCAGCGCCAGATCAACATCCGTAAGCGGCACCTCCAGTTCCGGAGCTTTTGCACGAAGCAGTTCTCCAAGATAGGTGCGTACGGAATGCACCAGCAGGATTTCGATCTGCTCCCTTCGCTGTGAATGCATCATCTTGCGCAGGAGTCGTTCGGACGAAACAGCCGCCGCGCTGAAGACCGAGAGAGCCTCCCGCAGAGTATTCGCCTTGAGACTCTCCCTCAGCATATCGCGCAGGGCCTGCTGCACCAGATACTCAATGACTTCCGTGATATCGCGAAAATGATAATAAAAAGTCTGCCGCGAAACGCCGCAGGCTTCTACAACATCCCGAACCGTGATGCGGTCTATATTTTTGTGTTTCATCAGCTCGACAAAGGTTTCGGCGATGACTGCTTTCATGTTGATCGGCATATCGTCCCTCTTTCTCCGTGATTTGTATCAAGTTTATCACAAGGACCCGCTATTTTCAAGAAAAAGGAACCCGCCGAAAGTGCCTTTTCGGATTGAAAATTCCGGATTTCATGGTACAATCGAAATACAATCAGACTGCCTGTTCGAAAAGGAGGAACTTTCATGGCGGAAAGAGCAGATGATAACGATAAAAATATGCACTCCGGATTCCGTCGCCTGCCGGAGGCACTTCTTCCGTGGTACCGTGAGAACGCGCGGGATTTGCCGTGGCGCCTCTCTCGGGATCCTTACCGTATATGGATTTCGGAGATCATGCTTCAGCAGACACGGGTAGATACGGTGAAGCCTTATTACGAACGATTTCTTCGAGAACTTCCGACCGTGCAGGATCTCGCCGAGGTTTCGGATGACAAACTCACCAAACTCTGGGAAGGGCTTGGTTCCTACAGTCGGGCACGCAATCTGAAGCGTGCCGCGCAAAAAATTACCGGTGAGCTCGGCGGACGCTTTCCCAACACACCGCAGGAGCTTCAATCCCTCCCCGGCATCGGAGAATATACTGCGGGCGCGATCAGCTCCATCGCATTTGGGCTTCCCGTCCCGGCTGTCGACGGGAATGTTCTTCGGGTTTTTGCCCGTTTGACATTGTATGAAGAGCCTCCCGCGCAGCCCTCTTTCAAGCTGCTTGTTCGAGATACACTGCTTGCCGTTTATCCAAAAGACAAACATGACGCGGGCGACTTCACGCAGGCTCTGATGGAGCTGGGCGCAACGGTTTGCCTGCCGAACGGCGCGCCGCTCTGCGGGATCTGCCCGATCCGGCAGGCCTGCCGCGCATTTTGCGCGGGCAGGCAGACGGAGCTTCCGAAGAAAGCTCCGAAGGCGGCGCGCCGAAAAGAGCCCCTGACCGTCTTTGTGCTTGTTCATAACGGGCATGCCGCCGTTCGGAGGCGGCCTTCTTCGGGACTTCTTGCCGGACTTTTTGAATTTCCGAATGCCCCCGGTCACTTAACCCGGGAGGAAGCCCTCTCGTGGCTCGCCGCAAACGGGATTTCGGCTTCATCCGTAAAAACGGGCAAAAAAAGGAAGCACATCTTCTCCCATATCGAATGGGATATGACCTGCTTCCTGGCGGAATGCATACCGCCGTTTCCCGATGATTTTCTCTGGCTGAACTTAGCCGAAAACGAGGCGGAAGACACACCGATTGCGCTTCCGACGGCATTTCGGCAATTTTTAGGAGAGTTTGACAAGGAGCCTCTGCATCTCGCAGACCCCCTGCTTTTGTGATGTAATAATCGCCTGAAGAAGCGGCACCAGCTGCGGACAAACAGAGAACCGCAGAGCATTTTCGGCCATCCGGATTGCTCCGATATGATGCGGGATCATTTCCCGGATATAATCCGCGTTGATATTTTCCGTTACCTCCGCCGTCTCCATCGCGTCAAACATTTCAGAGAGAATATTATCCGTAATTCGCCGGTACAGGACGCGATCCTGTGCCGGATTTTTCAGCATCCCGCATTCTTCCATAACTGCGCGCATATTTTCAATGCTCTTCGTCTGTTCCCGCACGATCGTCTCGGCAATATTCGAAAGCGGTGCGCATTCTGTGTACTTCAAGATACTGTTTGACATTTCGATAGCCGCCATGTGGTGCGGGATCATCTGCGTGATAAAGTTATAAGAGATGCTGTCCGTTTCCTTGACATCAGTCATTGCCCCAATCATCGTATCGAGAACAAAGTAAAAATGTGAAAGATAATCTTTCTCCTCTGCCGTGAACACCCTCTGCTGCTTTGCCATAGAAATCCCCCTTTTTATTTTTTACTATCCATTATCCTATGACAAAGAGGGCGCGCCGGTTCCTCCGGCGCGCCTTTCACTTCCCGCAATTCCTATCATCCCAAATCGATTCTTGCCATTTCCGAATCACTTCCCTGCTCAAAGGCACGAATGACGCCGTCCTGCAGATAGTAATAAGTGTCTCCGATATAGCAAAGACGGTCAAAATCAAAAGCAAAGGCCGCGACTCCGTTTCTCTGCTCTTTTTCCCATACGGCCTGCTGACGAATGTGCCCGTCTTTGATTTCAAACAAATAAGCCCCGGAGGCCGCTTTCTCTGTATCAGAATAAGAGGAAGCACAAATTCCGATTCTGCCGCGCGCCGCATCCGTCAGGATTGCTTTATGGTCAAAGAGAGCGTCGGACCAGAGCCTTTCACTCCCAAGAACACACTGATCGAGTTCTTTCGGATTGGAAAAATCCCGAATATCAAAGAGCGATAATTTGATGCCGCCCTCTCGGTACCCGACTACTTCTTCCTTCCCGTTTTCATCCCTTGTGAGAAGTTCTTTTGTCTGCCGTCCAATGCCAAGTACTGTGTTCTCATCAATCGGATGCAGATAATTACTGTATCCCGGCAGTTTTAATTCCCCCGCAATAAAAGGATTTTCCGGATCGGATAAATCTACGGTAAAGAATGGATCCATGGTTTCGAATGTAACAATATAACCGCGGCTTCCCATAAAGCGCACGCTGTAGATATTTTCTCCCTCCGCAATGTTTCGAATACTTCCGGTTGTCCGGAGATTTTTATCCAGGACGAAAATATTCGAGCCGTTCTCCTGTTCGGTGGTCGCAATACGAAAATATCCGTCATACTCATCCATCGAGAACTGATTGAGTAGACTGCCCGGTACGCGGCCCTCACTCCGATAACGCACATCGCCCTTCTTCACATCCAGCGCAATAATATTCGTGTGAGATTCACCATGCCCGCTCTTTTCATCATACCGATACTCTTCGAAAGTAAGAAATGCCGACTCATCGTTCATATAAAACGCATCGATCGATCCCAGATAACTCTGAACCCGCGCTTCCTTTTTTCCGGAAACATCGAGTACCGAGAGCGTTGTGAATGCAGCGCTGTTCTCTATCGGGCAAAGATAAACATCGGTCGGTTCCTCTGTCCGGAATTTCCTTTCCCCGAGTCGGACAGTCTGCTTATCCTTCTCCGCGCTGTTCGTATCACTGTAAAGCGGCAGAATCTCGTCTTCCTTCGCTTTTGCAAGATCCGCAATTCCAAATACAGACTCGTTCGATACTAAATAAATCAGTCCATCGACCTTGCGCGCTGTGCGGAAACTGCCGGAAACGGAAAATTCCTGGAGCAGTTCCGGCGTTTTCCGGTTTTGAATATCATAAATATTCACAAAGGTAAACGACTTATCGGATCCCGGATAAACACCGCATACACCGAAAGCCGCGTCAACATCCGGCAGCGCAAACCTTCCGTTTTCGGTGCCGGCCGGAGCCTCATGAATGCTCCGCCCGCCAAGCACAATCAGACGATCCCCGTCGAGGAAAAGGCTCTGAATCCAGCTGTCCTCATAGGATTCCGAATCCGAGGCCGCGCGATATTTCCGAGTGTCCGCCACTTTTCCGTTCTGCTTCTCCCGAAAATCAATCGTGGATACCAGTTCCATCTTTTCCTTTTTCGCCGAAACAATGAAAATACGGCTGTCCGATGCAATGTAAAGATACTTCCCGTCCGTTTTTACAATATCATCCTCATCAATTCCGTCTACTTGAACATTGGTAGACGAAAAATCTGAACCCGAATTGGCTCCCTGCGATGAGGCCTGATCCGCCACAGCGGCCGTGTCCCCCGGCGCGGTCTCCATTTCGGCAGCCTGAGAAAACCCGGCTCCGTAAAGCTTCATTCCGCCCGCGTTTCTGTACGAGCTGCGGGAAAACATTCCCGTCTTTTTCAGCGCTTCCTTGATTTCGTCCAAATCCTGCGCTTGCCGCAGCGAGCCCCCGTCCGTTCTGTCCTTCCTGAACCCCTGGTACGCAAACGAAAAGATCGTCCCGAAGCAGAGCGCAAAAATCAGAAAAACGATTCCTGTTTTTCGTATCATCCGATTGTCCCCCTGTTTTTTCTCCTTTGACGGCCCGACAGGACGACTTGTTCCCTCGCAGCAGACAGAAACGGCCTCGATTTTTCCCGCCCTT
>CAKQWL010000116.1 GCA_934278965.1 uncultured Clostridia bacterium
CGGGTGCATCGGCCGCAGTTTTTCCAGAATTTCCGCGTTCGTCGAATATCCTTTTTTTGTCTTTTTCCCTGCCGGCAGGCCGAGCTTTTCAAAAAGAATGTTTCCCAACTGAAGCGGTGAATTGATATTGAACGCTTCCCCCGCAAGCAGATAAATCTCCCCGGTCAATTTTTCGATTCCCTCGGAAATCGAAAGACCGATCTCTTGAAGAGTCTTCTTGTCCAGGCGAAACCCGTGTGTTTCCATCGATGCCAGAACCTCTACCAGCGGAAGCTCTGCCTCATAAAAGACCCGTTCCAATTCCGCCTGCTTTAACTGTGCGGACAGAATTTCACGAAGCAGCAAAACCATACAGCAGCATTTCCCGCAATATTCCGCTTTTTCACTTCCGGAGTCCTGAAGCATCGTCATTTGAGAATACGCCGCGAGGAACTGCTCCTCTTCTGGAATTTCCTCCCTCAGATTTTCATAGGCGAGTAACGAAAGGCTGTAAGAGCTTCGTGCCGGATTCAAAAGATATGCCGCAATCTCTGTAACAAAATCGGTTCTAAAAACCGACTCCGATCCCAGATGCATTTCGCGGCACTCCGGAAACGCGCTCAGCAGTGCGTAGTAATCCTTTTTCAGTTCATGCCCGCTGATCCGAAGTGCGCCGAACGCCGGATCGCAGACCGCAGCGGCCGTTTGCCGCAAAAGCTCCCTGTTTGCACCATCCGTATAGTAAAGCGTATCTCCTGTCAGAAGCGCTATCCCGTAAATAAAAGGAATCGATGTATGACTGTGATCCGAAAGCACTTTGAGAACGGCCTCGCCGTTCTTCCGAAGTGTTTCCGTCATTTCCTGAAACTTCGCCTCCGAATCTACCAGAACTTGCTGGATTTCCGGCAGTACCTTCGTTTCTTCCTTTGTCGTCTCCTGCTGCTGCGCACTGCTGCCGTTTTCACTCTGTGAAAGCTTTTTCATGAAACGGTTGAATTCCAGCTTTTTATAGACCTCGAGAAGAGTCTCGTAATCCGGCTCTTTGATACGGAACTCTGAAAAATCGATGTCGATCGGAACCTGGGTAAAAATAGTTGCGAGCCTTTTGCTCATCATCGCAAGAGATGCGTGATCCCGGATTTTTTCCTTCAGCTTGCCTTCCGGCATGGAATCCAGATTTTCGATCAGATTCTCCACACTGCCGTATTCCAAAATCAAGCGGGTGGCTGTTTTATCTCCGATTCCGGGAACACCTGGAATATTGTCCGAAGAGTCTCCCGCGAGTCCTTTATAATCGATAAACTGCTCCGGCGTAAAACCATACCGCTCCATCATCGCGTCTTCATCGTAAAGCTCAAACTCCGAAATTCCTTTTTTCGTGATGAGCACCTTCGTCACACGGCTCGCAAGCTGAAGCTCGTCCCGATCCCCTGTAATAATCAAAGGAGAAAGACCGTTTTCCTCCGCCTTTTTCGCAACCGTTCCGATGATATCATCTGCCTCGAATCCATCGATCTCCAGCATACAGATCCGCATCGCCCGCAGGACCTCTTTCAAAAGCGGAAGCTGCATCGCAAGCTCCGGAGGCATGGATTTCCGCCCTGCCTTATACTCTTCGTATTCCTGGTGTCGGAAGGTCGGTGCTTTCCGGTCAAACGCGACGACCATATATCCCGGTTCATAATCCTTTTCAATTTTTGTGAGCATATTAAGAAAACCGTACACGCCATGCGTGTACAGTCCTTCTTTTGTGATCATGGGACGCTGAATGGCGTAATACGCCCGGTTAATCAAGCTATTCCCATCAATAATTACAATTCTTTCTTCCATATCGTACCGTCCTGCCCGTAGTAGGTTACAATCTCACTTCCTGTTTGATTGCCCTCTTCATCTGCGGACACCAGTTCAACATCAAAACTCCAAAGCCCATCCTCCAAACTCTGACAGAGCAAAATTTCAAAATCCGTTCCGTCGAGCTCCTTCTCCAGAACTTTCATATAATGACGAATGGCCATGGAGTCTCTGATATCGGCAGGGTCATGCCCCTCTCTGCCGCCGCAATCC
>CAKQWL010000117.1 GCA_934278965.1 uncultured Clostridia bacterium
CAGTGTGAGCACCAGTACAAATGAAAGTACCTTTTTCATTTTGAGTATCCTCCTAAAATTTTTTCCGGAAGGGGCCAATAGTGTTCTGCAAATCATCCTCCCCTTCCGAAGATAATTTGACATTATCCTAAGGGGATGCGGCATGCGCTGGGAAAAAAGCAAGTGCAAACAGAACGAAATAAAAGGAGATTTTGCGGCGTTCAGGGGAGGGGGCCAAAGCGATAGAATTCTAAATTAAAGGAGAAAAAGATGAACCAGGATTTTAAGAAATTGTGCGGAGAATATTTGGAGTATTGTCGATTTGAAAAAGGTCTTTCGGAAAATAGTTTGCGGGCGTATGCTTATGATCTGTCCGGATTGGCGGCATACAAAGAGGCAAATTGTGAGGACGCGGGATGGGGAATTGCGGGGGAACTGCTTGAAAAGCAGTTTTGGCATCGGTATCTGACGGAACTTGCCTTTTCCAGAAGTGCGCGTACAGTAAAGCGAAAAGAAGCCTGTTTTACGGGCTTTTTTCATTTTTTGCGGGAAAAAGAAATCGTTTCGGAAAACCCGTTCGAAAAATTCTGCTTTAAGCTCAAGGTGACGAGAACCGTGCCGGAAACGCTGAGTCTGAACGAGATCAAAAGAATTTTGACGGCAGCTTACCGGTTGGATCCCAGGGAAGCGGCAGGAATGACCGCGGCGATGGCTTCGTATGTTCGGCTTCGGGATATTGCGGTACTGGAGCTGCTGTTTGCGACCGGTATGCGGGTGCACGAGCTATGCGGACTGACATTCGCCGCGTACAGTGCAGAACGGGGGACCATTCGCGTCCTCGGCAAGGGCGGAAAAGAGAGGATGCTCTATTTGGCGAACAGCGATGTGCAGAAAGCGCTCGCCCGTTATCTGGACAGCCGAGGCCGCAACCGATTTTCGGGAGAAAAAATCTTTTTGAATCGAATGGGACGCCCTCTTTCCTGTCAGGCGGTGCGGGAGATTGTCAGCAAGTATTGTCGAAGGGCCGGCATTGATCGACGGATTACGCCGCATTCCTTTCGTCATACATTTGCGTCCATGCTTTTGGAGGAAGGAGTGGAGCTGCGGTATATCCAGGAATTCCTTGGGCACAGCTCGATCACCACAACCCAGATCTACCTGCACACCAGTGAAAAAAGGAAGCGCGAAATCTTGGCGGAACTGCATCCGAGAAAAAAGATTGCAAAAACAATTAAATAATTGTTTAATCATTAAAGAAAAAGGTATATACAGAGCAGGAGGAGGGAGACTATGGAGAAGAACAGACTTCCGCATGATCATGGCACGCATACGCTGGAAATCTTCGAGGGGACCTTTGAAAACAAGTCGTTTGAGGATGTGGCCGATATTTTTTCTCTGATTAGTGACAGCACGCGGCTCAAGATTTTTTGCCTGCTCTGCCACACTGAAGATTGTGTTTTGAATATCGCGGCAGCGGTAGAAATGAGCTCGCCGGCGGTGTCACACCATTTACGCGTGCTGAAAGGAGCAAAGCTGGTCTCCAGCAGAAAAGTCGGCAAAGAAGTGTATTACACGATTGCGGACAACCGTGAAGCGGAGCTTCTGCACGGCGCAGTAGACCGAATGCTGGAAATTCGATGCTGCAGTGAATAGAGACGGCGGGCGGATCGAGGAATGCCAAGGTCAATGCGGCGCGAAAGCGGCTGCAGAAAGGCCGAACAAACAGTGAAAAGAAAATTAAAAATAAACAGCAGAATAGAGGAGGAACAACAAATGAAAAAGAACTTCAAACTGGAAAATCTGGATTGCGCAAACTGTGCGGCAAAGATGGAAGCGGCGATCAATAAACTGGATGGAGTCACGGCGGTTATCAGCTTTATGACTTCAAGATTAACGCTCGAAGCAGAGGATTCCGTATTTGAGACGGCTGTGGAAAATGCACAGAAAGCGATTTCGAAGGTAGAGCCGGATTGTGTGATTGTTCGTTAGGAAACAAATGGAGTAGGTGAGCGATATGAATCGGAAGCAGAAAAAAGAATTGCTGCGGATTCTCTTGGCCGGCGGGCTTCTGGCGGCAGCGATCGTGCTTGAAGTGAGCAGTGTACTGCCGAGAGCGGCCGTGATGGTGCTGTATATGGCGGCGTATCTGATTGTCGGACTGGAGACTGTGGTAAAAGCAGTAAAAAATATCTTCAGAGGACAGGTGTTTGACGAAAACTTTCTGATGGCGCTTGCGACGGTTGGAGCGATCGGACTCGGTGAAATGCGCGAAGCGAACGCGGTAATGCTTTTTTACCAGATCGGGGAGCTGTTTGAGTCCTGCGCCGTTGATAAATCAAGGAAATCTATTTCATCGCTCATGGATATTCGGCCGGACTACGCCAATGTCCTGCGGGACGGAAAAGAAACAGAGGTCGACCCATACGATGTAGCGGTGGGAGAAATCATTGTCGTGAAGCCGGGCGAAAAAATCCCGATGGATGGACAGGTGGTCGAAGGCGCAACCTCCGTGGATACGGCGGCACTGACCGGAGAGGCCGAACCAAGGGCCGCGGAGGTCGGAGATGAGGTGATCAGCGGCTGCATCAACATGACCGGCGTGATCCAGGTGCGGGTAACAAAAGAATTCAGTGAGTCTACTGTCTCAAAAATCCTTGATCTGGTTGAAAACGCGACGAGCAAAAAGGCAAATGTGGAGAAATTCATCACGAAGTTTGCGCGGATTTATACACCGCTGGTCTGCTTGGCAGCGCTGATTACAGCGGTCGTTCCCCCGCTTGTTCTGGATGGAGCGTCCTTCTCCGTATGGATTTACAGAGCGCTGAGCTTCCTTGTTATTTCCTGCCCGTGTGCACTCGTTATTTCCGTTCCGTTGGCGTTCTTTGGCGGGATCGGCGGAGCCGGAAGACTCGGTGTGTTAGTAAAGGGAAGCAATTATCTGGAGGCGCTTGCAAAGACGGAAACCGTGGTTTTCGATAAAACGGGAACGCTGACAACCGGTTCGTTTGAGATCGAAGCAATTCGGCCGGAGGTTGGCTATACGAAGGATGCGGTGCTTATGCTTGCAGCTTACGCAGAAAGCTACTCGCATCACCCGATTTCACAGTCGATTGTCAAGGCGTATGCGGCGTCCGCGGGGCAGGCCGTTGATACTGAAAAGATTGCCGGAGTGAAGGAGATCGCCGGGCGCGGTGTGGAGACGAAGATACAGCTGGACGGTCATGAGGTCACGGTGGATGCCGGAAGCGAAAAATTGATGCGGGATCTCGGGATCACGGATATCCCGGAAGAGGAAAGTACGGTTGTTTACATTGCGGCAGACGGCATATATGCCGGGCGGATTACCTTTGCGGATAAGATTAAAGAGGACAGTTTTGCGCTGGTGCGCAGGCTTGCGGCGGTCGGCGTGCGGCAGACCGTTATGCTGACAGGGGATAAGAGAAAGACGGCGGAAAAAGTTGCCAAGCAGATCGGGATTGACCGTGTTGAGGCAGATCTGCTTCCGCAGCAAAAGGTTGAACGGATTGAAGTGCTTCTGTCGGAAAAGAGTGCGAAGAAGAGCGTTGTCTTTGTCGGAGACGGCATCAATGACGCGCCGGTGCTGGCGAGAGCCGATGTCGGTGTTGCAATGGGCGCACTCGGTTCGGACGCGGCGATTGAGGCGGCAGATGTGGTCATCATGACGGATGAACCGTCAAGGCTTGCGGCGGCAATCGGAATCGCGAAGAAAACAACGGGAATCGCTCGCCAGAATGTAGTCTTCGCGCTGCTTGTCAAATTCGCAGTGCTGATTCTGGCGGCGATCGGTGCGGCGACTATGTGGGCAGCAATCTTTGCCGATGTCGGTGTCGCGATGCTTGCCATTCTCAATTCGATTCGCGCGCTTCACATTGCCAAGTTTGAAAAAGAATCTGCATAAGGGGCTCGATTTTTTCAATCGGGATTTGATGATAATACAGGATAAAGGTGCTGTCGAGCCTTGGCTCGGCGGCACTTTGTTTTTTGGAGGATGGCAGGGTGGAGGGGGCATTTCCTCTGTGATGTGCGTTTGCGGCATCGTTCATGGTGCCGCTCTC
>CAKQWL010000118.1 GCA_934278965.1 uncultured Clostridia bacterium
GCCGGGACTGCACTCGGTCTGCTCTACCAGCTCTTCTGCGGCATTCGCATTTGGGTCAGACAGAAGGGATGTCAGGCTCCGGCGGCCGGATGGCTTTCTTCGGCTTCGGAAGTAGTCTTTTGGGTGCTGGCATCAAAGGTGGTATCCGGCTTCCTGTATCGGGCTTCTTACGGGGAACTCAGTTTCCACAATTTTCTCTTTCTCGGACTTGGCGTTTTGTTGTGGAAAAAAGCATTTTATGATATAGTATATTCATCGTAAATTCAGCATTTTATGTGAATCAGCAGGGAGCAGTACATGACCAAAAGAAAACCGAGGCGGAGCCGTGAGTTTCGAAAAAACAACCAAGTGGTCAATATTGAAGAGGCGCGCCGTGAACGCCGGGAAAAAAGGCAGAAGCTGATCGAAGCGGAGGCGAAGAAGCGGATCGCGGAAAAAACGCCGGACTCATCGAGAAAAAAAGCGCGGAAAAACAGGCGGCGTCTGATTTATTTCGCGGTATTTCTGGTGTTCCTTGCCGTGATCGGCGTGCTTGCTTACCGGATTTTTGCGCTGACACAGGAAAAGGCACGGCTGGAAACCGAGCAGGAACGCCTTTTGATGACAAAGGACAGGCTCGAAAAGGAGCTGGAGTCCGTCAATTCGCCGGAGTATATCGAACAGCAGGCAAGAAGTCATCTCCGGCTGATTCGCCCCGGAGAGACACTGTATATTCTTCCGGAGACCAAAAGTCCGGAAGAATCGGCGGCGGAAGGGGCGCAGACCCAGAAGCAGGATGAAACGGAAGCACAGGAAAACAATGGAAAGCAATAGAGTCGAGAGCAGAACAGAAAAAGAAGAAAAAACAGGAGCGCCGCTCCCGGTGATTCGCGAGGCAATCGTTGTCGAGGGGCGGGATGATACCTCGGCGGTCCGGAGGGCCGTATCCGCGGAGACCATTGAGACGCACGGATTTGGAATTCGGGCGGAAACATGGGAAAGGATCGAAACAGCGTATCGGACGCGGGGGATTATTATTTTTACCGATCCGGATCACGCGGGCAACGAAATACGAAGAAGGATCAAGGAGCGCTTTCCCGATGCGGGGGAAGCGTTTCTGTCGCGGACGGATGCCGAAAAGGACGGCGATATCGGGATCGAAAACGCAAGCCCGGAGGCCATCCTTCAGGCACTTCAAAAGATACATTTTACCGTCATCGAAGAACGGAAGGAATTCAGTTACGAGGATCTTGTGCGCGGCGGACTTTCCGGCCGGCCGGGGTCCCGAAAGCAGCGGGAAAAACTCGGGAAGGCCCTCGGCATCGGATACGGCAATGCGGCGGCAATGATCGAGAAGCTCAATCGATGCGGAATTACAAGAGAGGAATACTATGAAGCTTTACGCACCATCAACGATTAAAGAAATCAGAGAGAAATACGGATTTAAGATTTCCAAAAGTCTCGGGCAGAACTTCCTGACAGATAAAAATGTGATCGATAAGATCATCGGGGCGATGGAACTGACACCGCAGGATCTTGTCATTGAGATCGGGCCGGGCTTGGGAGTACTGACCAAAGAGGCGGCGCAGCTTGCGGGCCGGGTTATTGCCATCGAGATCGATAAAAACCTGATCCCGATTTTGGAGGAAAATCTCGCGGAATTTAACAATGTCGAAATAATTAATCAAGATTTTATTAAGACAAAGTTAATAAATGTGCTGGAACAAAATGATATAATTAATGGTCAAAAGAGAAAAGCTGTGAAGATTATGGGCAATTTGCCTTACTATATTACAACTCCGATCATTATGAAGATTCTGGAGGAAAGAATTCCGGCGGACAGCATCACGATCATGATGCAGAAGGAAGTCGCGGACCGGATCAAGGCGGAGCCGGGCAGCCGCACCTATGGAGCGCTTTCCGTCGCGGTACAGTATTACTGTACGGTGGTACCGGTGGCAAAGGTTCCGAGGGATGTATTTTATCCGCAGCCGAAGGTAGATTCGGCAGTGCTTCGGCTTGATGTGCGGAAGGAGCGGCCGGTGGAACTGATCGATGAAGAGGTCTTTTTCGCGTGTATCCGAAGCGGATTCGGCCAGCGGCGAAAAACGCTCGCGAATTCACTTACCGGTGTCTGCGGGCTTTCCAGAGAGTCCGTACAGGAGGCCCTTGCCGACGCGGGGATTGATACCGTGCGGAGAGCGGAGACACTTTCTCTTTTTGAATTTGCAGAG
>CAKQWL010000119.1 GCA_934278965.1 uncultured Clostridia bacterium
CAGTGTGAGCACCAGTACAAATGAAAGTACCTTTTTCATTTTGAGTATCCTCCTAAAATTTTTTCCGGAAGGGGCCAATAGTGTTCTGCAAATCATCCTCCCCTTCCGAAGATAATTTGACATTATCAATAGCACACGCAAAAGGAGAAACTCCCACGCATACTATCAGGGTAGATTATAACCTTGTCTACCGATGCAAGTCAATTCTTTGACCCAAATGTAATATAACTGTAACAGAATACTTCAACACCCGAATCACAGTAAAATGCACCGTTCCAAGGTCTATAAACAGAATAAAACACTGCTGCGGAAAAGTCCATTACAGCAGTGTTACGGGAGCTTTAATGTTTTGTTATCGAGCGGTAAAATCGATCAGATTTTCATCTTCCGGCAGGCCTCGTCGAGGCGCGCATCCACGGCCGCAGTCTCATCGCTGTTGCAAAGAACAACGAGCCGATCCCCTCCCCGGATAATGGTCGCCCCGTGCGGCACGATCTCTTCTTCCTCTCTTGTCAGGCTGACAATCAGCGTTCCTTTCGGGAGCAGCAGCTCGGACACCCGAAGGCCGTCCGCTTCCGAGCCGAAGTACACCGGCGTCTCCACCAAAACCTTTTTTCGGTCGCGCTTGACATTGGCTCTTCCTTCCTCGATTACCTGCTTCGCCAGAATCCGATCCAGCAGCTGATTGTAAATCGGTTTGCCGGAGAGCAGATCCGCCGTCACAGACGCGGTAAGCGAAACCAGCGAAAGCGTCAAAAGGTGCGAAAGGCTTCCGGTCATCTCCGAAATCAGAATCACCCCGGTAATCGGCGCGCGAACGATTGCCGCAAAATACCCTGCCATGCCGAAAATCACAAAATTCGCCAGATAAACCGAATCCAGTCCGAAAAGCGGCTGTGTAATATCAAAGAAGCTGCCGCCGAGAATCGAGCCGAGCACCAAAAGCGGAAGGAAAATACCGCCCGGCGCGCCGCTTCCGAAGCTGAGCATCGAATAGATGTATTTTACCGCCAGCAGAAGCAGGAGCCCTTTCAGCGCGATTCCGCCGCCGGCAATTTCTTCTACCAGGGGGCTGCCGCCGCCGAGAACGGACGGATACAGGAGCCCGAGAACCCCGGCCAAAAGGAACGGAATCACGATTCGTGGGGTCAAATCCCGGATATGTCCGTAAAAATCCTGTGCCTTTCGAATCGAAAGGTTGTAAAGCACGCCGCCCGCTCCGAGCAGAATTCCCAAAAGGAGAACCAGACCGTAATAACGCAGCGGAAGCATTTCCGGCGTTGCCACCGAAAAGACAGGGTCCAGTCCGAAAACATAGCGCGATACAAAATCCGCCGTGATTGCCGCGGACATCGTCGACATCAGCACTTCTTCCGAAAAATTCTTATGAAGCTCTTCCAGTGCGAAAACAACGCCGGCCAGCGGCGCGTTAAATGCCGCCGAAAGTCCCGCGCCCGCACCGCAGGTCATCAAAAGTTTTTCTTCTGTGCGCAGCTTCTTGGTCGCCCGAGAAAACCCTTTTCCGATCATGGCGCCCAGCTGAACGCTCGGGCCCTCACGACCGAGCGAAAGTCCCGCGCCGATAGCGGAAACGGCGCCGATAAACTTGAGCGCCAGCACCCGATACCATTTGCTTTCAATCCGGTCGATCATCTCTCCCTTAACCTGCGGGATTCCGGAACCGGAAATCAAGCCCTCTTTTCGAAGAAGAAACGCGCAGAACAGCGCCAAGGCGAAAATCACGAAGAAATAAGTCACTGTCATCAGTACCTTCTGCGACGCGAATGCTCTCAGAAGCTCCATGTGCACTTCCGCCCGGCTGATCGCAAGGCGAAACAGCACAATCCCCGCGCCGCTGAGAATTCCGACCGCAACCCCTTCCAAAATCAGTGCATAGCGGAAGTTCCTCGCCCGCTCCAAAGTCCTTTTGGCTTCATTCTTCACCTTTGCGCTTTTGGTGGCGTTTCTTACTTTCTTGCTTTTTACTTTTTTTGATTTTTTCCCTGTCATGATTCCGTTTCCTTCTTTGTAAACGCTTTATAAATGTTTCCTCACAAAACATTCCCCTGCGCGGTCACACAAGGAACGCATGCACGAGCTGGATGAACGCGGCCATTGTCAGTGCCGAAAATGCGGTGGTGACCAGCAGGATCATTCCCGCCATTTCAGTGTCCTGCCCATGATCTCCCGCAAGCATGGAAGTCATTGCCGCGGTCGGCATGGAGGACGCGACGATGCACATTGCCTTTGCGACCGGTCCGATTCCCGGCAGGAAAAAAACGATTACCCAGGCAATCAGCGGCATAATGATGATTTTATTGAAACTGGCCTCCAGCACCGCACGGCTCCGGAGCACAGCCGCAAAATTTCCGCGCGCGAGTGTCGACCCGATATACAGCATTGCAAGCGGCGTGCAAAGACCGCTCAGTTCTTTAAGAAGCGCATTCAGCATCTCCGGAATCGAAATATGAAATCCGCAGATAACAAGCGACAGGACAAGCGCCCCCATCATCGGGTTGATCATATGGCGCACGACACGAAGTGCGCGCTCGCCGAAAGAGGTCCGGTTCTGCTCTCCGTTCCGTTCCATCAGCATAACACCGTAGGAAAACATAAAAATATTCATCGCCGCATTCGTCGCCGCCATCATCAAAAGACCAAGCTCCCCGAAAAAGGTACTCGCGACCGGAAATCCCATAAATGCATTGTTCGGAAGCACCATACAGAACTCGGCCACATTGGAATTTTCCGGCGGAAAGCGGCGCACCTTGCTGTAAACACGCGCGTACCATCCGCAAAGCAGCAGGATCGCCGTGAAAATTGCCGTCGTCAGAAAGAATTCACGCAGTGTATCTTTCGCCATTTCCAGATTTCCGATTTTATAAAGAAACATACACGGAACAATCAGGCGCATGATCATTTTATTGATTCCCGCGTTGGTCCTCTCATCTAAGATTTCTTTCCGGCCAAGATAAAACCCGATCAAAATCAGTGCGAAGATCACGAAAAACTGTATATACATTTCCGTCCTCAACTTCCCGAAATATTGCTGTGAATAAAAAGGGACTGCTCTAAGCAGTCCCTCTCATAAAGCCTATCTTATTCTACTTTTTTATTACTACGATGTCAACCGCACTTTCGTCGTCATCCGAGATATCGAAGAGCCGCACGCCCTGGCTGCTGCGTACGGAAGAAAGGCTTCCGGCCTTATACTCACCCTTTTCATAGATGTACACCGAAGCATTTTCCTTGATTTCATACCAGTCGCTGCCGAAACGCACAAGCCCGCTCTTGTATTCATCAACCGCACGGTAGCTGCCGCCTGTCGCAACTTCTGTAAACGCATCCTCTCTCTTCTCCGAGTCGGTGCATTTCGCAATCGCCTGAATTTCGCCGTTTCTTGCGTAAAGCTCGTACACCTCACCCGCCTCTGTCTCGGAGGATGTCGGAACAGTAAGACCCTTCTTCGCGAACCAGGTAATGCTGCGTCCTGCCGTGAGAGTATCGATTCCGCTTACCGCTTCGTCATTCTGGTTGATTACTCTGCTGTCTGTGCCGGTGATAACACAGTAAATCCGTCCGCTGAATCCTACATCTCCCGGAATGACCATTGCTGTGATCTTTCCGTTTTCAACCTTGTACCATGCCGGTGTATCGACATTTTTGTACTTATAAATGTTGGACTCTCTGTAATCCGCCTTCTTCTCGCTGAAGGTCATATCCTTCTTGTATTCGCTCTTACTGCCGTATACATAAACCTGCACATCCTTGGCAAGCGTCTTTCCGCTGTACTTTGTAATATCGGAATCAAAGGAGCCGTTTGCGAAAGTGAACTGCTTCATGTCCGGAACTTCCGATACATTGTCCTTATCCGTTCCCTGCGGAGTATCTTCCGCAGGCTTATACGCCGCCGCGATCTCGTCCATTGCATTATAGATGACGATCGCCGCCATTACCTTCGTCGCCCGGAGAGTCTTCATGCCCGCCGGATCGTCCGCCGGTCCCGCGCCGGTCTCAGTCACCATGCCGGTCTGATCATAAAGTCCAAGTTCGTTCGCCTTCGTCAGATAATTCTGCGGCCAAGTTCCGCCGATGCTGCTGTCGGTATAACCGCAAGCCCGCACGGTAAAGGTCACAAGCTCCGCAAAGGTCACATCATTGCCCGGCTTAAAGGTTCCGTCTGCGTAACCCTTTGCAATGTCACGGTCTGCCGCATAATTGATATACGGCTTGGCCCATTTATATCCGGTCAGATCGGAAAACCCGCTGTCCGGCACATGGACCGTCACTGTTCCGTTCAGCTCTGCCGCTGTCGGATTGATTGTTTTTACGATGATGCTGCACACCTGCGCACGCGTCAGCGTGTCTTCCGGGTGAAACAGTCCGTCAATATCACCCGTGATTGCTTCCTTGTCCATCAGCGCCGCTACCGCTTCTCCGAGAGCCGCGTTCTGACTGGTCTTGACATCAGACGGCAGCTCTGCCGCGAATGCGAAGGATGCTGCGGCCATAACCATACAAAGCGCCAGAACCGTCGTTCTCTTCCACGCACTCCGGGTGCTCTTTTTACTACTCTTCATGTTCCTCACCTTTCTCCCCTCTTCACTTTTTTTCGATTTTGCCTGTTTAAATTCTGTCTGCCTGGATTCATTTCGGCAGATCTTTATTTCGGCAGATTCCGGTACAGAATCTTCGCTACATCGCCGCGTACGGCCGGAGCGTTCCAGTCACTTACGGACACATCGCCGAGCATATTATACATCGTCGCGTATTTTGCGTAATTGTCCGGCCAGCTTCCGTAAGCTTTCATATCGCTGTCCGAAATCCCCTTTGCCCGGAGCAGGAGCGCGACTACCTGCGCATAAGTCACGGTATCATCCGGCCGGAATGTGCCGTCCCCCATACCGTTGATCAGCTTGAGCCCGACTGCCGTATTGATATACTGCTTTGCCCAGTGCCCGTCCACATCGGTGAAATCGTTCACCGTGTAAGCGTCCAGATTGTTGTGATTGTTCGTCGCAATCAAAATCATTTTGGTGTATTCCGCTCTTGTGATATTCCTTTCCGCGTGGAACAAGCCGTCCTCATACCCCTCGATGACCTTCTTGTCCACCAGGAATTTTACCGGTGTAAAAAGCTTCGTATTGACAACATCGCTTGGGTAAGCGGACTGCGAATTCCACTGGGAATAATCCATACCGTCCGCGAAAACCGCGGCTCCGCTCGCCAGCACCAGCACCGCCGCCAGCAGTAAGCTTATCGCTCTTCTTTTCATCGGATATCTCCTCCCATATTCTCTCCGTATTCTTTCTGTTTACAAAACAGTCCTCTGACTCATTATAGCAGACTCCCAAAGTAAGTCCATTACACGAATATTACATTTGCCGGATTTTCCCGGCACGGAAACTTTTTTACAGGCTCTCTCGTCAAAACAGAAGCGAACGCGGGGAAACGGCAGCCGCGCCGCACACCGCGTTCTCTGGTCACCTGAAAAACTGTAATCATTCAGTAATTGTCCACGCATGTTTTTTATGCTATATTGAGTGCAGAACGATTTACAAAGCGAAAGTGTATGTAAAAAGGAAAGAAAAAACGAACAATCAAACTCAAAAGGGAGGGACTTATGAAAAAAACTCTACTCAGCGGATTTTTGACCGCCGCGCTCACCTTCGGCTCCGTTTTCTCGGGGCTCGCGGCAGCAGCGCAGCCCGTTCATGCCGCGTCTTTCCGCGACATCTCGTCGCACTGGGCGAAATCCTACATTTTGGAGGCGGCCGATAAAGGGATCATCTCCGGTTACCCGGACGGGACTTTTCTTCCGGACAAGCCGGTAACGCGGGCGGAATTTACCAAAAAGGTAAACAACGCGCTCGGGAACACCGCATCCTCAGCCATTTCTTTTTCGGATGTAGCATCCGTGGAATGGTATTACAATGAAATCTCAAGAGCCATCGCGGCGGGTTACGCCGGCGGTTACGATGACGGTCGTTTCCTGCCGAACAACAAGATCACCCGTCAAGAAGCAGCGGTCATGCTCGCGCGAATCGTGCCGACTTACAATTACGGCAGCAGCCTTCGGAGCTACGGCGATTATTCCAGCGTGAGCGACTGGGCGGAATCCTGCCTTTCCCGTATTGTCGGGAAGAAGTATATGGGCGCCTACGACGACGGTAAGCTTCATCCTCTGGACAGCCTGACCCGTGCGCAGGCGGCGAAGATCATTACGGATATTGTCAAGAAAGAAAGCATCGTCAAGACGCCTCTTACCATTCGGGAAGACGGCACGAAGGTTTCCGGCAAGATTTATTCCAACGGAATTACCATCAATAAGGATGTTGAAAACGGAAGCGTTACGATTGACAACTGCGTAGTTCTCGGTCCTCTTTACGTGCAGGGCGGGGGAGCGGACGCCGACTCCAAGGACGGCTCTGTCACCATCAGCAATTCCCGCGTCGCTTCCATGCAGATCAGCCGCACGGCCTCTGCCGTACGCGTCATCGCGAAGAACGAAACCCGGATTCTGGACACCAGCATCTGGAAGAATGCTGCCGTTGAGACCAATCGCCTCAGCGGAGGGCTTTTCGGCACCGGATTCGATAAAATAACGGTTCTCGGCGATTCGGGAGTGATTTTTGACGGAAACTTCCCGCACATCGTTCTCTCCGGCGTGCAGTGCCGCGCCAAGCTGTCGTCCGGCACCGTTACCACACTGGATGTGGAGAGCAGCGCCCGGAAATCTGAAATCGATACGGACCGCTCCGTTACCGTGACCACAGCCAATGTCAACGCGGCGGCGGCCTTTACGGGAAGCGGCACGATTCGCACAATGAACGCAAACGCCAGCGGCATCACTTATACAACCAAGCCGGACCGCGTCAATGTGAAGAGCGGAGTGTCCGCTCCGACCTTGGGAGAAGAGAATGCGGATATCGCCATCACTCCGAAATCCGGCGCAACCGATGTTGCGATTGATTCGGACATCAAACTCACCTTTGACGCCGCGATGAGCAAATCCAACGGCAAGAGCATCAGTGATTCCGATCTGGAAGAGATGATTAAGCTGCGCCGGAAGACTTCCTCCGGGACAAAGGTAGCATTTTCAGCCAAGATCAACTCTGCAAAGAAGGTCATTACGATTACACCGACGGAGTCGCTGGATTATCAGACGAGATACTATGTGATCATCGATTCGGACACTTTCCGCGATTCCTCCGGGAATAAGAACAAGGCCTTTTCCTCCTACTTCACGACAGAAGCAGAGGAAAAATCCGGGATTTCCGTTTCTCCTTCCAAGAATGCGAAGGATGTGGACGTCGGCACAACCATCAAGCTCTCTTTTGATTCCGCCATCAAGCGGTATAACGGAAGCGAGCTTCGGGACAGCAATCTGAACGACTTGATTGATGACGACAAAATCCGTCTGTGCACGGATGCCAAAGGAAAGCATACGGTTTCCATCAAAGCCGAAATCAACAGCAAGAAAAAAATCATTACCATCACCCCGAGAAAAGAGCTGAGCTACGACACGAAGTATTATCTCTTCCTCGACACAAATATTTTCAAAAACTCCAAAAACGAAGGGAACGCGGCATTCTCGTCTTCCTTCACGACGGTTGCCGATACCTTCTCGATTTCGAGCCTGACCTCCACTTCAACGGACAACAGTTTTTCCATCTCCGTGAAGCCGGGAGCAGCCGGCGATCTTTACGGTGTCCTGCTTCCGTCCGGAGCGAAGGCCCCAAGCGCCGCACAGATTAAAGACGGGAAGGACGGCAGCGGCAGCGCTCTCTCCTCCGGATCTACATGGAGTAAGACAAAGGCTCTCCGCGGGACATCCTACACGCAGACCTTCTCCGGGCTGGACGCGAATACTTCCTATACATTCTACGCAGTCCTCTACTCCGGTTCGAAGTATTCCGCGGTAAAGTCGACCACGCTTTCCACAAAGCCGCTTCCGGGTGCGAAGCTGACCGGGCTGTCCGTGGCAGGAGCGAGTCTCTCGCCGTCTTTCGACAGTTCCAAAACTTCCTATGCTGTGACGCTGCCGTTCGGTACGACCGAGCTGACGCTGACAGCGACCGCGGAAAGCAACTGCTCTGTTCAGGCGCAGTTGGGCGGCGGCGCTCCGCAGGTTGTCACCGCTCCTCTTACGCTGGACGGGCTTTCCTCCACGCAGGAGAATAAAATCCAGATTCGTGTATCCGATCTCAGCGGGAAGAAAACCACGACCACTTATACCCTTTCGGTCACGGTAGCCGGAAACACTTCCGTTTCCACGCCTTCGGTAACAGCGAATGGAAAATCCGCACAAAGTACCGGTTCCTTATCCAAAGGAAATCTCGCGTTCTTAGTGGATTCCGACACTTCGTCGGTGCAGATTTCCATCAGCGCCGATGACCCGAATGCTTCCATCAAGTGCAGTAAGCTCAGCCCTGCTGCCGGTACCGGTACGCTTTCCGGCACGCTTACCCTCGCGGCAGACTCAACTACCGTTTCGTTCACGGTCGAATCCAACCGGGATCGAAAGGAGTACAGCTTCTCTGTGGAAAAGCTGAATCCGGAACCACCAGAGCCGGTTACGCCGGAGCCTTCAACGCCAACGCCTGCACCGACCGGTGAGGACAGCGGACAAAACTGAACGTAGAAACTTCAAGAGTTTCTTTGAGATGAGCTGAAATAAGAATAAAAAGAGCGCCTTTACCGCTTGTAAGCGGCCAGGGCGCCCTTTTATTTTAGGTTCTGATTTTATTTTCCTCGGGTATTTTTCAGATAACCGTTTTAATCAGTGGTTTGCATAGAATCGATAAAGGAACGTTACAATCTGCCCTCTTGTGCAGCTGTCATTCGGTCCGAAAAGGCCATTTCCGATCCCGTTCGTAATCCCGTTTTCCGTCGCCCACTGCACCGCCGCAGCATAATAAGCATCGTTTGATACATCGCTGAATGAAGATGCCCCCTCCTCCGCTTCGGCCTTGGCCGCACGGAAAAGGAAGGTCACGCTATGCGCACGGGTGCAGACCGCCTCCGGACTAAAGGTCTCCTCCGATGTGCCGACTGCAATCCCCTGTGAGACTGCCCATGCGACCGCTTTTGCATAATAGCCGTTTTCCGGAACATCTGTAAAATGACTCATTCGCTCCGGCTCCGGCGAACCCGCCGCGCGGAAAAGGAAGGTCACGATCTGTGCACGCGTACATGGCTCATTCGGCTCGAAGAGATCAGCACCGGTACCGCCGGTAATCCCGTTTTTCTTCGCCCATTTTACCGCTTCATAATAGTAATCGTCTGCTTTTACATCCTGGAACGGATCCTCTGCGCCTTCTTTCACAAAGCTTACTCGAACTTCAACATCACTGGCCGGCATGACAAAGCTATAC
>CAKQWL010000120.1 GCA_934278965.1 uncultured Clostridia bacterium
CCGTAAACTGCACGAATTCCGGCCGGTTTTTTTTGCCGCGGTGCGGCTCCGGCGTCAGGTACGGGGAATCGGTTTCCACCAGCAGAAATTCCGCCGGAATTTCCCGCACAACCTCCGCTCCTTTTCGGTTATTTTTGTAGGTCAGCGGTCCCGCCATGGAAATCGTCGCTCCGAGCCGGACATACTGCTTTGCCAGCTCCGCGCTTCCGGAAAAACAGTGAAGCAGCACCCTCGCGTCCGGAAGTTCTTCTCCGTCCGGGCCCGGGCGCACGGCAAAACAAGCCTTTCGTTCTTCGGAAAAAGCGCCCTCCTCTTTTAAGATTTCCAAACACTCTCCGTCGGCTTCACGGCTGTGAATGACAATCGGCATCCGAAGCTCATTCGCCAGGCGAATCTGCTTTCGAAACCAAAAGCGCTGAACATCTCGGTCCGAAAGATCAAAGTGAAAATCCAGGCCAATCTCTCCGATCGCCTTTACCTTTTCTTTCCCCGCCAAATGTCCGATCATTTGAAGCTGTACCTCATCGAAATTTTTTGTGTCATGCGGATGGCAGCCCACGACCGCATAGCACCAAGGATACTTTGCTGCGTGCTCTTCTGCCATTTTCGAGCTGGCCAGATCAAATCCGACATCGTTTACATAGGAAAGCAGGCCCCTCCCGACCGCTTCCTCACAGGAGGCGATCAAGGCGGCCCGCTCTTCTTCCGTAAACGCTTCATTATTCAAATGGGCATGTGAATCATAAAGCATTTTCTTTCTTCCTTTTTTCTATTTTCTGTTCCGCTTGATTTTCGGTTTCCCGATTTATGTTACCGGATTTCCGTCGTCTGCTACGGTCGTGATATATTCAAAGCGTTCCTTTCCGTCCACAACATTATCCGCAAACATCAGCATTCCGTTCGACTCTACTCCGCGGAGCATTCTCGGTTTCAGGTTTGCGACAACCACAACCTTCTTGCCGATCAGTTCCTCCGGCTTATAGCAGTCTGCCACGCCGGACACAATCTGACGGCGCTCTGTACCCATTTTAATCTGGAAAACAAGCAGTTTATCCGCCTTTGGATGCTTCTCGCAGGACAGCACAGTACCCACACGGAAATCGATCTTATCAAAAACATCGTACTCGATTTCCGGCTTCAGCTTCAGCGGAATATTCGGTTCCTCCGCCGGCTTGTTCATCTCTTCCAATTCCTTCAGTTCTTTTTCGATGTCCAGACGCGGGAAGATCGGATTACCCTTCTTGACCTGATCCCCTTCCAGCATATCGAAAACGAACGCGTCCTCCCATGCCACATCCGCATACCAGATGCCAAGCTGCTTCCGGATTTCCTTCGCGGTCGTATGCATGAACGGATGAATCAAAATGGAAACAATTCGAAGCGCCTCCGCCAGATTGTGCATGACGGTGTTCAGTCTTTCCCGATTGGCTTCGTCCTTGGCCAGCAGCCACGGCGCGTTTTCGTCCACATATTTATTTGCTCTCCGTACGAGGATCCAAATCTCTTCCAGTGCCATATTGAACATAAACTTGTCCATCTGTGCTTCGACCTTGGAAGCTGCCGAAACGGCAATATTCTTCAGGTCCGCATCCAGACCTTCCGCATCCTCCGGACCTGCACCCGGAATGAAGCTTCCGCAGTATTTTTCGATCATGGACACCGTTCTCGAAACGAGATTCCCGAGGTCATTTGCCAGATCGTAATTCATTCTCCGCAGCATCACTTCGTTCGTAAAGATTCCGTCCTGTCCGAAGGTGTATTCCCGAAGCAGGAAATATTTCAGCGCATCGATTCCGTAACGGTCGATCAATTTTACCGGATCAACAACATTGCCCTTGGACTTACTCATCTTGCCGCCCTCCAGCAGAAGCCAGCCCTGACCCCGTACCTGCTTTGGCAGCGGGAGACCTGCCGACATGAGCATCGCCGGCCAGATAATGCTGTGAAAACGCACGATTTCCTTTCCGACAAGATGGACATCCGCCGGCCAGTACTTATCATAAAGCTCCGTATCATCCGGCCATCCAAGCGCGGTAATGTAGTTTGTCAAAGCATCCAGCCATACATAAATGACATGCTTCTCATCGATCGGCACCGGAATTCCCCAGTCAAAGGTGGAACGGGAAACACAAAGGTCCTCCAAGCCTTGATTGATGAACGCGATCATTTCGTTTCTCCGGGTATCCGGCTGCAGGAAATCCGGATTTTTATCAAACAGTTCCAAACGCGCCGGTCCGTACTTCGAAAGGCGGAAGAAATACGCTTCCTCTTTCGCCGGTTTTACCGGACGCCCGCAATCCGGGCAGCATCCGTCGACCAGCTGATTTTCCGTCCAGAACGACTCGCACGGTGTGCAGTAAAGCCCTTCGTACTCGCCCTTGTAAATATCGCCCTTCTCGTAAAGTCTCATAAACATCGCCTGCGCACGCTTGATGTGACGCGGCTCCGTGGTCCGGATAAAATCATCGTTGGAGATTTCCATCGTCTTCCAAAGCTCCTTGATGCCGCTGACGATTTCATCGACATACTGCTGCGGTGACACCCCGGCCTTCTCGGCATATTCCTGTATTTTCTGTCCGTGTTCGTCCGTTCCCGTCAAAAAGCGCACATCGTATCCGGAAAGGCGCTTAAAGCGAGCCATCGCGTCCGCCATTACGGTGCAGTAGGTGTGCCCGATATGCAGATTCGAACTCGGATAATAAATCGGGGTTGTAATGTAATAGGTTCCCTTCTTTTCTGTCATGATTGAATCATTCCTTTCTGCCCCCGCTTCGAATGAGAAGCGGTCGGCCTGCCGGCTCCTTACGGAATCTCGTAATTCCTCCGGCGTAAATTCTCATAATTGTTACTTATTTTACCATAAATATCGCCCGTTGTTAAGCCTTTTATACGCTTTCTGTTACCGAAGCGTCCGGAGCGAAGCGATACAGACTTTTGTACACCTCCCCGTAGTAATGTCTATACAAGCCCTCTTGCCGATGATATACTTTATGAAAAGAACGCATCACGCAGGAGCCATGCCCGCGCCGCCCGTGCCAGTCGGCCGACCAGCCGATCAGAAGGAGATTCAGGAATTCGGAGATTCGCCAATCAGGCACTCCGGCGAAACGTCCGGTATTGGAGCAAACCGATAGGAGGAACACCCTATGCTGACAGAAAAAGCCAATGTACTTTGCCTTTTAGAAATTTTAAAAGAGTATTCGGATGCGGAACACATTCTGCCCATGCGAGAGATTCTTGCAAAAATGCAGGCTCTCTACGGCATGAAAATCGACCGCCGCACCGTTTACAGTGCTATTGCCTTGCTGATTGAATTGAATTATGACATTTCCGTCTATGAGGAGAATGGCGTTGGTTACTATCTTCGCGGCCGCGAATTAGAGCAATCGGAGGTTCTTCTGCTGACCGACGCGGTCTATTCTTTTCCTTTCATTCCCGCAAAGCAGACCGAGCAGCTCGTTCAAAAACTGCAAAGGCAGCTCAGTGTCCACCAGAGAAAGCGCTATCGTTATCTGACGATAGCAAGGCAAGACCGCAAAACCGACAACCGGCAGGTGTTCTGGAATATCGAGCAATTGGATGAAGCCATCGGACAGAAGAAAAAAGTTCGTCTCAGCTATCTCCATTACAAATTGGATAAAAAGCAGCATGAAACAAAAGTTTATATACTGAACCCTTATGAAATGGTCTACATGAATGAGCGGTATTACCTTATCTGCGTCCCTGACCATGACCCATACACGCGGCTGTACCGCATTGACCGCATGAAAGACATTCAGATTTTGGACGAGAAGCGCAGCGAAATTGCCGCCGCCCACCAGGAAGTACAGGCTTCTGTCTATGCTCATGTCGGTACGCCGGAGCGCATCGTCATGCACTGCGACCTCGCGATCTTAGATGATGTAATCGACCGTTTCGGCACGAACATACAGGTTTATGCACGGGACGCGGACACATTCACCGCCTGCTTCAATGCCCCTCCGCGCGGCATCAAATTCTGGGCGCTGCAATTCCTGCCATATGTCGAAATCATAGAACCCGCCTGGCTGCGAGAGGAAATCATAAACAGTATCGGAAAGAGTCGATACAGAAAGGAAGGAAAATAAGATGGAAAATCACATTCTCGAAAGAGAGCAGCTTGAATTAGAAGCTGACACATCATTTCAGCAGTTATCCCAAAAAATACGACCCATGAATATTTTTGAGGTTCTAGGGGTGGCGAAGGCGGAAATCCGCCACAGCAATTTCCTGGCATGGCTCCTTGACCCAGACGGCAGTCATGGAATGGGAAATAAGTTTTTACGGGAGTTTATCTCCAAGCTGGGACAGCAAGAGGCAGTTCCTCAAGATATGACGGACTGCCTTATTCGGCGAGAATGGCGGCATATTGATTTATTAATCCTGTTCCGGAAAGAGAAGTACTTGTTATGCATAGAGAACAAGCTATTCTCCGGTGAGCACGATGATCAACTTCACCGCTATCGAGATACCCTGTTGTCGGAATATCAGGATTATACGATGTCGTTTGCACTTTTGTCTCCGGATGGAATGGCGCCGGCATCGGATGAAGACCAGCAGTACTGGCAGCCGGTCAGCTCTTGGGATATCCTGGACGCGGTCGAAACAGCGCGGGACGGCAGTACCCTTTCACCAGAGGCAAATATGTTATTGAATCATTACATAGAAATTGTTAGGAGGCATATTGTGGGAGACGAAAGCATCAAAAAATTGTGCCAAGACATTTATGACCGGCACAAAGACATACTCGATACCATTTATGAAAACTGTAAAACTTCACTCAATCCAATCGGCACCGCAGTGGATGACTGGTGCAGTGAGAAAGCGGAAGAAAACGAACTGATTTTCAATTCACAGCGTTCCAACAACACATATTCCCGTTTTACAACCGAAACCATTCGAAAGCTGTTCCCGCAGCACAAAACGCCTATAAGCGGCTGGAAAACGACGGATTTCGCGTTCTATGAAATCGTCAAACGCGAAAACTATTTCAAAATTGTGCTCACGCTATGCAGTGATAATCTGACGAGTGAACAGCGTGCGGCCTGCGACCGTATCAGTCAGGCACTAAATCGTCCCGATAAAAAGGACAATTGGCGCTGGAAACGCATTGCTAATTGGGATCGCCATGTAATCGAGTCAGATCCGGACAGCGATGCCTACAGAGAAGAGATCCATAGACTGCTGGATGAGAATTGGATGGAAATACAAA
>CAKQWL010000121.1 GCA_934278965.1 uncultured Clostridia bacterium
CATTTTGTTGATTCGGATGGCGTTTACCGCCAGCTTGATATTTTCTATAAAAAGCATTGATAGACTTCCTTTCCGGAGGCTCTCCCTTTTGCGGTGAGCTTGTCTTCGATAATTCCGCCGTCCCGAAAGACGACGACGCGGTCGGTAAATTCCGCGATATCCGGTTCGTGGGTTACGACGACGATCGTATTATTCTTTTCCCGGTTAAGCTTTGTGAAGATGTCCATGATTTCGACCGATGCTTTGGAATCCAGATTGCCGGTCGGTTCATCGGCAAGAATGATCGGCGGGTCGTTCGCAAGAGCACGGGCAATCGCCACGCGCTGTCTTTGACCGCCGGAAAGCTCGTTGGGCATGTGCTGATACCGTTCGCCGAGCCCTACATTTTCAAGAAGTTCAAGAGCCCTTTGCCGGCGCTTTTCCGCGGGCACTTTTCCGTAAACCATCGGCAGCTCCACATTTTTGAGTGCAGAGGTTCGAGGAATCAGATTAAAAGACTGAAAAACAAATCCGATCTGCCGGTTGCGGATGTAGGAAAGCTCATCGTCCGACTGATCCTGAATCCGAATGCCGGAAAGAAAATAATCCCCGCCGCTCGGCCGGTCCAGACATCCCAGGATGTTCATCAAAGTGGATTTGCCCGAGCCGGAGGAGCCCATAATAGCAACGAATTCCCCCTGCCGGACGGTCAGATTGATCCCCTTGAGTGCCTGCACCGTGACGGATCCGTTGGCATAAGTCTTGGTCAGGTCCACGACCTTGATTACTTCGTCATTCATTCAAACAGGCTCCTTTCTGTTACTGGATGGTTACAGACATGCCGTCCTGACAGTCATAGGTCGGAGAAAGCAGAACCTGCGCGCCTTCCTGAACTTTTTTCGCGGTATCGCCTTCGTCAAGCGGCGTAATCTCCGTGCGGAGATCTCCTTCAATACCGACCTTTACCGCAACCTTGGACAGGGTATTGTCCTCGTTGACTAAGAAGATATAAGAATCGCCCGTTTCTGGATCCTCGAGAATCGCATCGATCGGAACTGTCAAAACATCCTTGGCCGAAGCAATCAGAATGGTCGCTTTCGCGGTGACTCCCGCGATCAAATTTGTGTCCCCCTTGTCAATATCAATAATGACCGGAATGACCATTTCCGTGCTGCTGGAATCGCGCTGTTCTCCGGTCGGAGAAATATGGGAAACAACACCCGGGATCGTTTGGTCGCCCAGAACTTCTGCGCTGATCTCGGCGGTCTGTCCTACCCGAATCCGGCTGATGTCGTATTCGCTTACCCGGACCTTCATCTGAAGCTTATCAATATTCTCAATCACAAAAAGCGGTTCGCTGCTGCCGGAGTTGCCGCCGTTCGCCATTTTGCCGACAGTGGCATTAACTCTCGTAACCGTGCCGGAGATCGGGCTTGTAACATTCGCGTTTTCGGTCAGATTGATGGAATCCAGCGTCAGGCGCGCCGTATCATAGGCCGCTTTTGCCGCAAGATAATCGGTTCTCGGTGATGCGCCTTCCTCGTACAGCAGCTTGGCATTATCGTAATTTCGTTTCGCCTCGCTGTACGAAATTTGCGCCTTGCTGTATTCATCTTTCAAGTCGTCCGCATCGAGCGTCGCGAGAATCTGCCCTTCCTTTACAGTGTCACCTTCTTTTACGGTAACGGAGGCGATCCGGTAATTTGCGCCGGAATAAACATTGGCGGAATCGGAGCCCTCTACGGTACTCTTGATGGCAATGGTTTCACTTAAATTGCCGCGTTCGATTTTATCGGCCGAAAAAGAAGGGCCGGACGCGCCGTCGGACGACTTCGGAAAAAGCAGCCCAACCGCGCAGAAAACCATAAACACGGCCGCAATAATGAAAACAACTTTCTTCTTCTTTGAAAGTTTCTTGAATGGATTTTTTGCCATTTTAAATCTCTCCTCTGCTTATAATGTATCGTTTGAAAAGCGGGGGGTTTAAAAGTCCCGCGTTTTTGACCGTTCTCATTATACTACACAGAAAAAACAACAGTATTAACTTTCTCTTAATAAATCCATAAAATTGCCTTAATTTATCTCCTTTTGCCATATCATCTGATAATCTTTTTCACCGGTGGCTTCATCCAGGCCCTCACACCGGATTTCAAAACCTTCATTCCGGTAAAAGCGGATCGCCCGGGGGTTCTTTTGATAGACATTTAAGCGCAGCGTGCACTTTTTCGCTTTTACAAAGTCCAAAAGCGCTTTTCCGATTCCTTGGGACTGCATTTTCTCTGAAACAAAAATGCCCTCGATATATTCATCCTGAAGCCCGATAAATCCCTGTATTTTTTGATGCGCTATGGCCACATACACCTCCGCTTGCGGCAGCATTTCTTTCACCAGATCAAAATTATTTTCCCAATATGAAGCGGGAATGAAAGAATGTGCTTTTCGATTGGTTTCCAGCCATAACTCCGCGACTCTGTCCAGGTC
>CAKQWL010000122.1 GCA_934278965.1 uncultured Clostridia bacterium
TTCGGGAAAGCGTTTCTGTCAATACCCATGGAAGAAGCTTAACAGCGAGCGCTGTCAGCAAAAATGCAAGAATGGAAAGGCAAAGATCGGCCATCGTTTGTGCCGCCTGCGAAACAAAGGCGGTTTCCGTCCTCTGAATGAGTGAGGAAAGAATCGAGGGAAGCTGCTGAAGCGTCTCATCCGCGGTCGAGAAAGATTCGGAAAAACGACTGTAAAAGGCATTTTCCAGCGATTCCGGAAGCTTTGTTTTTTCGTTCAGCAGGATACAGAGCTTCGGCGACCAGATAAATCCCATCAGGACAGCAAGAAGCCATCCGACCGTGTGAATACACGCGTAAAGAAACCCGGAGCGAAAGCCGAGAACCATCGAAACGGCCAGAATGAAGATGATGAGAATATCGAAAATCATAGATATTACCCCCTGCTTTTTCATATATATTACTGTAAAAAAGGAGAAAAAGCAAGAAAAAGGGGGAGCCATGAATTACGAGAAGTATGACCGATTCTTCATTCGTTTAGAGGGCGAAAATCGCGATTTTGCGATGCGCACGGCAGAATCGGTGCGCGGACATATTAAAATCGAAACAGGAAACCGAAAAGGCGCTATGCGGATCGGGGTACAGAACCTGCGTTATCAGGGAAGAGGAGAGTATCTTTACAAGCTGATTTTCTTTGGGACAGAAAAGGAACGGACAATCTATGCGATGATCGGAACCCTCTCGGTGAATCAAATGGGAAGCGGCGAAACCTATTTCCGGTTCGATCCGTCGGCTATGGATGCAAACGGCCATGAGTTGTTTGACTTTTCTCACGCGATCGTTGCCGCGGCCTCGGAGACCGATGACCGGGAGCCGCTTCATCCGGTACTCAAGGGAACGCTGGAATTTCCGGAGCATGTCGAAACCGGCGAAGCCGTGAGGGCGGCCGCTGTACCGAAGAACCCGGGTGCAGAGCAGCATCGGCCGGATTCGGCGAATGCGGTGAGCGATGAACCGCTTTGCTATAATGCGTATTACAATAAGTATATTGCCATGTGCTGTCTGAAGATGGACCGGGAAAAGAATGTCTACGACCGGGTGATGCCGTTTCGGGAGGATGTGACCGGTGCGGATTGGACGAAAGTAACGGAAAATCCAGTGCTTCCGCTTGTTTCGCCCGGGGCGCAGCAGATGGTGCAGAAATACAGGCATTATATCTTCGGACAATCCGGGAATTATTATTATTTCGGTGTTCCCGGGCGCTTTCTTCGGGAAGAACAGCCGGAAAACGGCGCTTCCGGATTTACGCTTTGGCAGCCGAGTGTCGGCGCGGAGGATTATCATGCGACCGAAGAGACGACACCGATGGAAATGCGCCGATTGGCTTACGGATACTGGATTGTCGCCGTTGAGAAAGAAAGCGGCAATATTGTCGAGGCGTGATTTGGTCGGATAACTGAAAAGGGATTGAAAAGAGGGGCAAGTTATGATAACATAAAAAGGCATATGAAGAATTTTATGATAGAGGCCTTGGCAGAAGCTGAAAAAGCGGCGGCACTTGCGGAAGTTCCGATCGGTGCCGTGATTGTGAAAGACGGCAGTATCGTCGGGCGTGGGCACAATTTAACGGAGACGGCAAAGGATCCGACCGCGCATGCGGAGATCCTCGCGATACGCGATGCGGCAAGGACCCTCGGCGGGTGGCGGCTTTGCGGATGCAGTATGTATGTTACCTGTGAGCCGTGTGCAATGTGTGCTGGGGCGATAGTTTGGGCCCGTTTGGACAAGGTATATATCGGAACCATGGACGCAAAGGGCGGGGCCTGCGGTTCGATTTTTCAGATTTTGCAGGAAAAACGCCTGAATCACCGCGTTGAAATAGAAACAGGACTCATGCGGGAAGAGTGCGCGGCAATCATGAAGGAATTTTTCAAAAAACTTAGAGCAAAGAAAGCGGAGGAAGATACATTATGAGAAAGGTGGGCATTATCTTAAGCCTGACAGCGGTACTCGTGCTGATGACATCCCTGTTCAGCACTGCAA
>CAKQWL010000123.1 GCA_934278965.1 uncultured Clostridia bacterium
GGATACGGAGGTGCTGGTGGAGAGAGCGCTCGCGCTCATCGGGGAAGGCGGCCGAAAGATTCGGCGGGTGCTGGACCTTTGTACGGGGAGCGGAGCGATCGCGGTGTCGCTGGCCAAGCTTTCGGCGGCGGACCTGACCGCTTCGGATATCAGCGGGGAGGCGCTTGAAACGGCGAGAAAAAACGCGGCAGAAAATCAGGCGAAAGTTTCCTTTGTTTGCGGAGATTTGTTTTCACCGTTTCGCAAAAAATTGGGGCGGACGCGGTTTGATTTGATCGTTTCCAATCCGCCGTATATTCCGACTGCCGTGATTCAGGAGCTGCAGACAGAAGTCCGGGATCATGAGCCGCATCTGGCGCTCGACGGAGGCGCAGACGGGTTGAGCTTTTACCGGCGGATTATCGAAGAAGCGCCGGATTTCCTGCGAAAGCGGGGGATCCTGCTCCTTGAGATCGGTTTTGATCAGGCAGAGGCCGTGACAGAGCTGGCGCATGCGCGCGGGTGTTATCAGGAGGCGCAGGTTGTGCAGGATCTTGCGGGCCTCGATCGGGTCGTTGAGCTGCGGCTTCAAAGCTGACGGATGCGAGGAATTGGAGTTTCTTTCGGAAATTGCTTGCAAACGGCGGAATTGTATGCTATCATATAAAGGCTGCAAAGGAGCATACTAAAACTCCGGCAGACAAAATTTGCGGGGCGTAGGCCTGAGCAGGAAAGGAAGGAAAAGCATGAAGGAAGGAATCCATCCGGATTATAAGGAATGTAAAGTAACTTGCGCATGCGGCAACAGCTTTGTCACAAGATCGACAAAGGAAGAAATCAGACTGGACGTTTGCTCACAGTGCCACCCGTTCTTTACAGGACAGCAGAAATTCGTTAACAGAGGCGGAAGAGTCGAGAAGTTCAAGAACAAGTATCATATCGACTAATCGAGCCTGTTTTTACGAAAGAAGAATCCAAAACACCGTGCGAATACCGTTTTCGCGCGGTGTTTTCTGTTTTACGCACTTGTTAAGGATTTTTTTTTATGCTAAAATGAATAGTTAGATATCGAGAGAAGAAAGATAGAACAAACTATAAGGAGAATGTGATTTTATGTTCGATAAACTGGACTTTATCCTGGAGAAATATGAGGAGCTTTCACGGAAAGTTTCCGATCCGGAAATCATCGGCAACCAGCCGGTGTGGCAAAAGCATATGAAGGAAATGAGCGACATCGAACCGATCGTTCAGAAATACAGGGAATATAAGAAAGCAAAGTCGGATCTGGCGGGCGCAAAGGAGATGCTGGATTCCGGCGACGAAGAACTGAAGGAGATGGCAAAGGCCGAAATCGCGGAGCTGGAGGGACAGATCGAGACGTATGAGAACGAGCTCAAGATCTTGATGCTGCCAAAGGATCCGAATGATGATAAGAATGTTATTCTCGAAATTCGGGCCGGTACCGGTGGAGAGGAAGCGGCGCTGTTTGGAGCGGATCTTCTGCGGATGTACACCCGGTATGCGGAGCGGAAGGGCTGGAAAACAGAATTGATGGAAATCAACGACACCGGACTTGGCGGCATCAAGGAAGCGGTCATGCTGATCAAGGGCAAGGGTGCCTATTCCCGCCTGAAATACGAAAGCGGCGCACACCGGGTACAGCGTGTGCCGGAAACGGAGTCGTCCGGACGGATCCACACCTCGGCGGCGACGGTCGCAGTCTTGCCGGAGGTCGATGATGTGGAAGTGGAGATCAATCCGAATGATGTCCGGGTGGATGTGTACCGTTCCTCCGGAAACGGCGGGCAGAGCGTTAACACGACGGATTCCGCGGTGCGTTTGACCCATATGCCGACAGGGCTTGTGGTAACCTGTCAGGATGAGAAGTCCCAGATCAAAAATAAGGAAAAGGCTTTTAAGGTGCTTCGTGCCCGTCTTTATGATATGAAGATCAGCGAGCAGAATAAAGAGCTGTCCGAGCAGCGGAAGAGCCAGGTCGGGACGGGAGACCGCTCCGAACGGATCCGGACATACAACTTCCCGCAGGGGCGGGTTTCCGATCACCGGATCGGTCTTACGATTTATAAGCTGGATTATTTCCTGGATGGAGATTTGGATGAAATTATTGACGGTCTGATTACCAATGACCAGGCAGAAAAAATGAAAAACTTCTAATGGAGAATTTTGAAGCAGAAGTTTCCAAAGGAAGAACAATAGAAAGGAAGCAGTGCGGAGAAGGTATGGAGACGAAGATATTAAAGCCGACAGAGGAAGATATCAGACAGGCGGCTGAAATTATTCGGGAGGGCGGCCTGGTGGCATTCCCGACCGAAACGGTATACGGTCTTGGGGCGGACGCGCTCAATCCGGAGGCCGCGGCGCGCATCTATCAGGTAAAAGGTCGGCCGAGCGACAATCCGATGATCGTTCATATTGCGCGTGCCTCGGATATCGGACAGCTGACACCGAGACTTTCCCCGGATATTGTAGCGCTGATCGATCATTTCTGGCCGGGACCGCTGACGATGGTTGTTCAGAGAAAAGCGATCGTGCCGGATGTTACGACGGGCGGACTGGATACCGTCGCGGTGCGGATGCCGGATGATCCGGCGGCGCTTGCGCTGATCCGGGAGGCAGGATGTCCGATTGCCGCGCCGAGCGCAAATCTTTCCGGGAAGCCGAGTCCGACCAAAGCGCAGCATGTGATCGACGATCTCGGAGGCAAAATCGAGGCTGTCATCGCGGGCGGCGACTGCCGTGTCGGGATTGAATCGACCGTAGTCGATATGACCGGATCGGTTCCGACAATTTTGAGACCGGGAATTTTGACAGCAGAGGATATCGGAGCGGCACTGGGAAAAAAGGTTGAGTATGACAAGGCGCTCTTCGTTCGCCCACAGAACGGGCCGGAGACCGCAGTGCAAAAGGACGGATCTGCTGCTGCCGACGATAAGGAGAACAGTGCGGAGGCGGCGCTGGATGCCGGGTTTGATGCGGATTTTAAGCCGAAATCGCCGGGGATGAAATACAAGCATTATGCGCCGAATGCCGAAATGGTCGTAATTGAAGGTCAGAGAGACAATGTAAAGGCCGAAATTCAGCGGCTGAAGCTTCTGAACGAGCAGCTGGGCAACCGGGTCGGAGTGATCCTGTTTGAGGAAAAGGCTTTCATAGAAGCGGCGCATGATCTGTTTGCCGATTTGCGGGAGATGGACAAAGAGGATGTGGATCTGATCCTGGCCGGAGCACTGTCCGATAATGACGGTGTCGGGTTTGCCGTAATGAACCGGATGCTCAAGAGCGCAGGATATAATATTGTAAAAGTGTGAGAAAAGAATCAGCAGAGAAAGAATCGGGAGATACGAAAATGAAAATCGCGCTTGCCTCCGATCACGGCGGCTTTGAATTGAAAAACGAGATCAAAAAATATTTGGAAGAGCGGATGAACAGCGGGGATCCGATCGACGGGACCGGAGAAAAGATTGAAGAAATCATCGATCTCGGAACCGATTCGGAAGAATCGGTGGATTATCCGGAGTACGGAAAAAAATGCGCCGAGGCGGTTACCGGCGGCGCGGCGGATCGCGGGATCGTGGTCTGCGGCACCGGGATTGGCATCTCGATGGCCGCAAACAAGGTTCGCGGCGCGCGGTGCGCGCTCTGCACCTCTGTTCATATGGCTGAAATGACGCGGCGCCATAACGATGCGAATATGCTGGCGCTTGGCGGGAGAACGACAGAAACGGCTCTCGCGCTTGAAATTGTGGATGTGTGGCTCAAAACGCCGTTTGAAGGCGGCAGACACCAGAGACGGGTGGACATGCTCGATCGCATGGGATAATATTTCAGCGGAAAACGGCTTTGCAGTTCACAAAAAAATGAAAATGTTGTATGATTGATGAAGTAAAGAAAGCACAAGATGCGGAAGGAGAACAAAAATGGGAAAAGTTTATGTATTTGATCATCCGTTGATTCAGCATAAGACAGCGCTGATGCGTCAGATTCAGACGGGAACAAAGGATTTCAGACAGCTGGTAAAAGAAATTACGGAGCTGATGGCGTATGAGGCGACAAGGGATCTTCCGCTCAAGGATGTAGAGATTGAAACGCCGATCTGCAAGGCCAATGTAAAAATGCTGGAGGGAGAGGATATCGCAATCGTTCCGATCCTGAGAGCCGGACTTGGTATGGTGGACGGGATGCTGGCGCTGGTGCCGAACGCAAAGGTCGGTCACATCGGACTCTACCGCGACCCGAAGACGCATGAGCCGGTAGAATATTCCTGCAAGCTTCCGGAAGAGATCGAGAAGCGGCAGATCTTCGTGATCGATCCGATGCTCGCGACCGGCGGAAGCGCGTCCGCGGCGATCGATTTTGTAAAGCAGCGCGGCGGCAAAGATATCGTGTTCATGTGCCTGATTGCGGCGCCGGAAGGCATCGAAACACTGCAGAAGGCGCATCCGGATGTAGACATCTTCATCGCGGCCAAGGATGAACGCCTGAACGAAAACGCTTATATTGTACCGGGTCTCGGCGATGCAGGAGACCGGATTTTCGGAACGAAGTAAAAAGCGGAAAAAAGTAAGAGAAACAAAGCGAAAGCAAGGAGGAAAGGCATGAAGAATTTCATACCGGACAGTGTCAGCAAATTTGACAACGTATACGATGTATTGAAGGAAAGAGGATTCATCGAGCAGACGACGGATGACGAGGCGATCCGGGAGCTTCTCGGAAAGGAGAAGATCAAGTTCTATATCGGATTTGATCCGACGGCGGACTGCCTTCATGTAGGACATTTTATGCAGGTTATCATCATGATGTACATGCAGAAGTACGGGCATACTCCGGTAGTGCTTCTCGGCGGAGGCACCGGCATGGTCGGGGATCCTTCCGGCAGAACGGATATGCGTCAGATGATGACGATTGATACGATTGAAAATAACTGCAATCAGTTCAAATCTCTGTTCGACCGTTTTATTGAGTTTGATGAAGAATGGAAATACGAGGGGAACGACGGTGTCTATGCCCCGGGAAAGGAAAATAAGACGCCGGAGCCGGGAAAGGCGATCAGTGTAAACAACGCGGCGTGGCTGCGTCCGATTAACTATGTAGAATTTATTCGGGAAATCGGACCGCATTTCAGCGTAAATGAAATGCTGCGGGCTGAATGCTATAAGCAGAGAATGGAGAAAGGCCTCTCATTCCTGGAATTCAATTACATGCTGATGCAGTCCTACGACTTCATGGTGATGGCCCGTGATTTCGATGTAAAGATGCAGTTTGGCGGCAACGACCAGTGGTCCAATATCCTCGGGGGAACGAAGCTGACCAAGCGTGCCTGCGGAAAAGATGTATACGGTATGACATTTGCACTCCTTACAACATCGGACGGCAAGAAGATGGGCAAGACGCAGAAGGGCGCACTCTGGCTTCGCGCGGATCGCACCTCGCCGTATGAGTTTTTCCAGTACTGGAGAAATGTTGAGGATGCGGATGTAAATAAATGCCTGAGGATGCTGACATTCCTGCCGATGGAAGAGGTAGAGCGTCTCTCGTCTCTTCCGGGAGCAGAGATCAACCAGGCAAAGGAGATCCTGGCGTACGAAGTTACCAAGCTTGTCCACGGGGAAGAGGAAGCGAAAAAGGCGCTGGAAGGTGCACGGGCTGCTTTCGGCGGCGGCGGAAGCACGGAAAACATGCCGACGACGAAGATGGAACGGGCCGTATTCGAAGGCGAGGGAATCGGGGTTGTGACCCTGATCCGCCAGCTGGGACTTGTTCCGAGCAACGGTGAGGGCTTCCGGACGATCGAACAGGGCGGTTTGACGCTCGGAGGCGTAAAAGTAACCGATAGGAAGATGAATGTTACGGAAGCGTTGTTTGAGGATGGAAAGCTGATCATTCAAAAAGGAAAGAAGACATTCCACGTAATTGAACTCGTTTAGAAACAGTTTTGATGAAGCAGGAACGGAGAAAAGCGATGAGGAAGATAAAGTCAGTACGCGATCAGGTCTATGAGCATGTCGTGCATATGATTCGGACGGGTGAACTGGATTTCGGAGAAAAGGTGAATATTCTGGAGCTCCAGGAGGTTCTCGAGGTCAGCCGGCCGCCAATCAATGAGGCGCTGATCCAGCTCGCCGCCGACGGATTTCTGGATAACATCCCGAGAAAAGGGTTTTTCGTAAAAGCGTTAACACGGAAGGAAATCGACGACATGTTCGATATTATTACCGTGTTGGATATTCATGTTTTGGAAAAGGTGATGGACAATGTCACGGATCGGAACATCGATATGCTGCGGATGATTGTCAGCCGAATGGATGAGGCAATTGAAAAGAGAAATTACGACGAGTATTATGAACTTCAGGAAGGCTTCCACCGCGCCTATCTGGAATTCTGCGGAAATCCGACATTGATTGAAATGATGCACGATTTGATGCGGAAGGTACTGCGGACGACGGCCTTCTCCGACAATACGGAGGATCTTTTCGCGTATTTCCGTGAGGCCAATCGGGATCATGAAGAGATTGTAAAATGCATTGAGAAAAAGAATCGGGCAGAGCTTCCGGGTTTGATGCGAAAACACTGGCTGGAAAATTCCGGTTCTCCGAATGTGTATACGGGAAAGAAAAAAGAATCGTAAAGGTATTGACTTTGCGGCGGGCAGCGTATAAAATGAGGTGTACGCTGTCCGCAGTGCGTTTTTGTGTGCGATGTACAGGGAAAGTGCGCGGATGCGTGATCGGGAGTACCGGATGGGTCTGCCGTCCAGGGCTTCCAGCTAATTGATTTAGTGGGCCGAAAAAGCTTTGAGAGAAAGATGCGCCGGGCACGGTGCCTGCCGTCTCTTAAAACGGAGTAGGTACAGCCGAACAAGCTTGCTATGGCAAACCCAGTAGGCAGAAAGGGAAAAAGATGAAATCATTTATTGCAAAGCCACATGAAGTAGAACGCAAGTGGTATGTGGTAGACGCTGAGGGCAAGACTCTCGGAAGACTTGCGTCTGAAGTTGCTTCGATCCTTCGCGGAAAGAAGAAGCCGATCTACACTCCGCATGTTGACTGCGGTGATTATGTCATCGTTATCAATGCAGAGAAAGTAGAAGTAACAGGCAAGAAGAGAAAGGAAAAGATCTATAAGAGACATACGGGTTATCCGGGTGGTCTCAGAGAGACGACTTTCGAAAAACTGCAGGCAAAGAAGCCGGAAGAGATCATCCGTCATGCAGTAAAAGGCATGATGCCGGACGGAGCTCTCGGAAGACAGATGTACAAAAAGCTGAAGGTTTACGCCGGTCCGGAGCATAATCATGCTGCGCAGAAGCCGGAAGTATGGAAGTTCTAAGGAAAGGGAGGAAATAAGAAATGGCAAAGTTACAGTATGCCGCAACCGGCAGAAGAAAGTCATCAGTGGCCAGAGTAAGACTCATCCCTGGAACTGGTAAAATCACCGTAAACAAGAAGTCCCTCGACGATTATTTCGGAGCGAAGGAAATTGTAAAGAGAGAGGTGCAGAGACCGTTTGCAGTCGCAGGATGCGAAGGCAAGTTCGATGTTGTTGCAACCGTACACGGCGGAGGCTTCACCGGTCAGGCAGGCGCTCTCAGACATGGTATTTCAAGAGCACTCTGTGTCGCAGATAAAGAGGCGTACAGATCACTCCTCAAGACAGCTGGATTCCTGACAAGAGACTCCAGAATGAAGGAAAGAAAGAAATACGGTCTCAAGAAAGCGAGAAGAGCATCTCAGTTCTCTAAGCGTTAAGATTTATGCAAGAAGCCCCCGGATTCCAACCCTTGGAATCGGGGGTTTTCTGTTTCGAAAGGAGGAAATCTCATGCCGTTTCTTATCCGATTCGCGCTATAGCTCCCTCGCATCCTCCGTATTGCTCCGCGCTATCGATTCCCCTCGCCTTTCGCACCACGCCGCGCAATCTCCTTCGCCTGCGCATCCTCCGCCGCGTATACTGCGCCCGCACATCCTCCGCCCGCAGGCCGAAATTATCCTTTTTCTGTTTTTTATCGATATCGGATATTTTTTTATGGATTTCACGCCTCGATTCGGGATTTCAGCCATTATTCTTGAGAAGGAACCCCGTTTTTTCGCAAAT
>CAKQWL010000124.1 GCA_934278965.1 uncultured Clostridia bacterium
TCCTCCGCTTCGTTTCCGAAGTCCGGAATACAGACCGCCGCGCAGAAATCCGGCGCAATTTCGAGCTCACGGATTCGGTATGCGTCGGCGGGGCCGCTGTTCGATAAGATTACCGCGCTCAGTCTGCCGTCTTTGACCGTACTGAATGATGAAAACCCCTGCGCCATCCCCCGGCCGGTGCACTTCACAAACGCCTCTTTTCGGCTCCACAGCGAAAAAAAGGCCGACTCTCCGAACTTCTCCATATAAAGCTGCTCCTCTCTGGAGAAAAAACGCTCTGCGATGCCGCGGAAATTCGCCGGACGAATTTCCTGAAGGTCAAAACCGATCCGAAACCGGCTGACCGCGCAGCCGATATAACTTCCACTGTGGCTGAGCGAAAACTCTATCTTCGATCCCAAAAGATAGGGACGGCCCCCCGTTTCTCTGCGAAATTCGGCTTTGTCCAATTGTTTGCGATCGATTGGCGAAAAATCCGCCAGACAGCGGCGAATAAATCGTTCTTTTTCACTCTCGGTTTGTATCTTCTGCCTTTCGGCCAAGTAAACCTGCATTCTTTCGGATTTTCCCCTTTCATCATTTTTGCACGGAGATCTCTTTCCGCCTGAAACAGAGAATGCCGCACAGCGACAATTTCTTGCCTGCGCGGCACCTTGTTTTCTTTAAAGCCTGCCTTGCTCACGAAGTCTGGAAAGAATCCGCTGATAACCGTCCGCACCGTACACAAGGCACTTATTTACTCTGCTGATCGTTGCTGTAGAGGCCTTGGTCAGTTCCTCAATTTCGCTGTATGTTTTTTTCTCCGAAAGCAATTTTGCCACCTGCCAGCGCTGCGCGATTGCATGGAGTTCGTTAATCGTGCAGATATCCTCGAAGAAACGATAGCAATCCTCTTCATCCGAAAGCGCCAGAATCGCTTCGAAAAGAGCATCTATATCCGCTTTTTTAAATTTGGAATCATAAGCCATTCTCTTCACCTCTTTCTTCCTCTCGCCCTTGAATATCCAATCTTAAATCAAGCCTGCGGCGCTTTAGCACTTTACAGCACAATTATATGCGCCTCCCTTGCAAAAGTCAAGAAAAGTATCTGAAAAAAGCCCGATCACTTCAGAAGTTCCACTGCTTTTTCGAGCTGTGTATCTTCCGCTGCATCTTGCGGAAGCGATACCTCATAATCTGGACTGACGCCCACCCCGTGAATTGTCCTTCCGTTTGGTGAGAAGTACTGCTGAACCGTGATTTTTAATGCACCGGACCCATCATTCAGCTGTTCCAGACTCTGTACGATTCCCTTGCCGAATGTCTGCTCGCCAACCAGTTTTCCTCCGTGATTGTCTTTGATCGCGGCCGCCAAAATCTCGGATGTGCTCGCGGTTCCTCCATTCACCAGAAGCACATACGGCAGAGAGGTACAGTTTTCATCCGAGTTTTTATAAACCCGGTCTCCATTTCGGTCTTCCAGATAGATCATCGTTCCTTCCGGAAGCAGCATGTCCGCAATAGCAAGTCCGCTGTCTACAATTCCGCCCCCGTTATTTCGAACATCGATTACAACACCCGAAGCTCCGCTCACCTCCATGCGATGCAGCTCCGTTTCGAAATCGGCCGCTGTAGAAGTTTCAAACGATGTAATCCGGATATATCCGATATCGGATGAAAGGAAGCGGGAATAAACGCTCTGGGTCGTAATTTTCTTTCGCACAAGTGTTGTTTCCAAAAGCTGATCGCCGCGCTGATAGGATATCGTCACCTTCGTATTCAGCGCGCCGCGCATCGCTGCCGCCGCCTCATTCAGCTCCGTTCCGCTGTAAGACACGCCATCTACCGCGACGATGCAGTCTCCGGTCTGAATTCCCGCCTGCTCTGCCGGTGAGCCCTCCATCGTGCTCATCACCACGATCTTTCCGTCAGCCGCAGTCATGCTGACCCCGACCCCAAAGAAATCTCCCGTTGCGGTCTCCAATGCCTTTTCATATTCTTCCGGTGTCAAATACTGAGTGTACGGATCGCCTGTACTTTCAAAAAGGCCCTTATAGATTCCGATCATCATCTTTTCCGGATCCAGTTCTTTATAATATCGGCTGTTCAAATATTGATACAGCATCTCCAGCTTTTCGTATTTTTGGCAGATTTGCTGCATTTCGCTGTAATTCTCGGTGCTGACAACGGTCATCCCGTCTCTCTGAAC
>CAKQWL010000125.1 GCA_934278965.1 uncultured Clostridia bacterium
GTGACACAGATACACACGACGGATCGGATTATGAGATGGGCATCTATCTATATCCCGGTGAGGAGAAGCTTTTTACACAGAAAGAAGATTGGCTGAAGTGGAGCACAGAATACGCGGAAGATTATGATTTTCCGGACTCCTGGTTCGGAAAGATTTATTTTATCCGCTGCAAAACACCTCCGATCTGTCACCGCGAAAAGCGGCCGCTGCAATGTCGCTTTTTTCCGCTTGCGCCGCATCTGGAAGAAGACGGAACACTTCGAGTCATCCTGTCACCGCTGGCACTTCCGTATACCTGCCCCCTGATTGCAGAAAAAATGCCGCTGGATGAACGATTTATCCGCGCGACGACAACGGTTTTCCGAAGACTTCTTCAGGATCCTCTCATTTACGATCTCGTACGAATGGATTCCGACGACCGGATTGCCGAAAAAACTCCGCTCACATTCTTAGATACACCCCCGGACAACGGTCTCTAAGGTTCCCGTAAATCCGAAAAAGGTAAAATGCCCCGCTCCTGTGCCGGAGGCATCTTACCTTTTTTCTTTCATTCTACTAGCCGCCACTGGCCGCTGGCTACCCTACAGGCTGCCGTTTTGCTCTACTGCTTTACTGACGCTGTTTTCTTCTCTTGCCGATGCTCTCGGCTTTAAATCAGTCTCAAAATCAAAAAATGAAAACTTCGGGCATCCTATAAGCCGGGTTCTGTAATCGACAGTCATCTATCTAGGCGTACCATTGCTGATACGCTCGTGCGACCTACCTCCCGAGCAGCGACGGGCCGCCGCCTTTTCTGCTCTTTCTTGGTCTTGCTCCGAGTGGGGTTTACACGGCCGGCATGTCACCATACCGCCGGTGAGCTCTTACCTCACCATTTCAACCTTACCACGCAGTGAAAACACTCGTTCGGCGGAATGTTTCTGTTGCACTTTCCCTATAGTTGCCTACGCCGGATGTTATCCGGCACCCTTGCCCTGCGGAGCCCGGACTTTCCTCATGGCTGTGCCACGCGACTGTCCGGATACCCGAAGTCAACAGTTCTATTCTATCATAAGAAAAATTTGATTGGAACTAAAACTTTTCATTTTACTCACAAAAAACCGAAAAAGGATCTTTTTCCGCCTTTGAAACAAAAATCTGAATGTTATGTGGATCTTGCATTTTATCCATAGCCGCTAAGGTGCTGCGCAGCTGTTCTGCCATGTTCGATGAAAAAATCTTCTCCGTCCAGAAATGACCGGCATCCAGAAGGACGAAGCCTTTTTCCTCCGCGTCCCGTGCCTCATGATAGCGGACATCCCCTGTAATCAAAAGATCGCATCCAACCTCTTCCGCTGCCGACATAAAATCCGCACCGGCTCCGGTGCAAACCGCAATTTTCCGTACTGTTTTTTTGAGATTTCCCGAACAGCGCAGTACGCCGCCCGGGATTTCCAACACATTTTTCAGTTCATCTGCCACCGCATAAGCGGGCTTCTCCTCCGGAAGCATCGCTATGTATGCAACATAATCCTCACGCCCCGGCCCCGTAAAAAGCGGCTCCGGATGAGGAATGCCAAGAAGCGCGCACAGTTTCGTATTGTTGCCGCCCTGCACCTTATCAAAGCAGGTATGGGCCGCGTATACCGATATGTTAGACTGGATCAGTCTGATGGTATACTTTCCGACCGGAAAACACGAATCAATTCTGGAGATCGGCCGAAAATACAACGGGTGATGCGTAATAATCATATCCGCCCCGAGTTTTTGGGCCTCGTCCAACACCGCACTTGTTATTTCCAAACAAACGAGAATTTTCTCCACGTCCTTTTTCCCGGTATCGATCTGCATCCCGCAGTTATCCCACCCTTCCTGCAAAGAAAGCGGTGCAATCTGCTCCAATGCCTCAAGAATTGTTTTGAGCTGCGTCATAGCATCTTCTCCTTTTCGCTTTTTAGCCGATATCGAAGCAGCATCTCTTCGCAGTAGGCAAGCTGTTCCGAGAACAGTTCCTTCTTTCCGGCATACTCTGTCTCCGACAGACTTTTGGATTTTGCAATTTCCGAAAGGATTCTCCGCTTTGTACGGATTTTACGCCGGATAAATTCCTCCGAAAGCGCTCCGTTTTCCAGAAGAAGTTCCGGTATCTCATAATGCATATCCCCAAGCGGCAATATTGCTCTTTTCGCCGATGAAGATTCAGAAGTGCCGTCGGCATCAAAAGAAGCCACGAGAATCTCACAGATAAATTTTCCTTCCCGCACCAGAAGTTCCTTTCTTACGGTAAATCCGTTCTCCGCCAGAAAAAACCGGAGCTTTGCCACACCGTTTCTCGGCTGCAGAATCAGCCGTTTAGCGCTGTGCGCAATCTCCATTTCCTTCTTCAGGATTTCCGAAATCAGGACGCCGCCCATTCCCGCGATCACGATGCTGTCCGCTTCACCCGGCTTCAATACAGAAATGCCGTCTCCCAGCCGAAAATCAAAGCGTGCATCGTCCGTGTGCGAGTTTGCTCCGTTCAAGCCCTCCTCTTCCAGAAACATTGCCGCATTGCTCTTCGCCTTAGCCAAGGATCCCGCGCTGACATCGGTCAAAATCACTTTCCGGCATATACCGGCTTCGATTAAATAAATCGGCAAAAAACCATGGTCGGTACCGACATCGGCCATGGTTTCATTTTTTTCGATTTGCTGTCCGATCAACATCAATCTATCGCTTAATCGATTCATATTCGCCTACTCCAAATAATCCTTCAGTTTCTTGCTTCGGGATGGGTGTCTCAGCTTACGCAGCGCCTTTGCTTCAATCTGACGGATCCGCTCTCTCGTAACATCAAAAGTCTTACCGACCTCCTCAAGCGTTCTTGCGCGTCCGTCTTCCAGTCCGAAACGCAGCTTCAGCACTTTCTGCTCCCGTTCTGTCAGCGTGTCCAATACCTCTACAAGCTGCTCTTTCAGCATCGAGAAAGCCGCCGCCTCCGCCGGTGCGGGAACATCCTCATCCGGGAGAAAATCTCCAAGA
>CAKQWL010000126.1 GCA_934278965.1 uncultured Clostridia bacterium
GAGAAGATATGTTGTCAATTTTCGCAGATCCGGATCGGAAAGCGTCTCAGCCCTGCCAAAGATGAAATCATACATCTCCCCCGACGGCTCCGGTGCCGCTTTCACATAATCCGAAGGGACCAATCCGTCGCTCTCCTGCGCACGGCGAATCCGAAGTACGCGAAGTTGGCGCATCCCGTTCCATTCGGTCACCAGCGCCCGCACCTTGACCAGATCTCCCTGCACAATGCCGGAAAGCTGCTCGGCCTCCTCCGGGGTCAAATCCCATTTTTTAGCGGAAATATCTCCGCTTTTATCGCAAAGTGTCAAATCCAGAAAGTTCTTTCCGTTGCTGCCGGTCTTGACCGCGATCGATCGGACCATATAAAAATCGGTCAATTCCATGTCCTTTTTTAAATTTTTTATTTCAAATTCTCTCATTCCTTCGATCCTTTTCTTTTCTTGATTTTCGGCACATCTATTATACACCAGACCATCCCGGCCATGCAACAGGAACGCCCGTGTCCGCACCGGAAATCCGACGCCTGACCAGGGCGATCAGCGCGTGCGGTGATTGCATTCGCCGGGAAGAAGGCGTTGACAAGCCCGCCGCGGAATTCTATAATGGAGTCAAGTTTGTGGATTGTAAACTTTTTACATTTTTATTATATATTTTACAAAATATGTTTGCAACTACTTTTTTTGGATATTTCACAAATCTGCGGTCCGCCAATCTCGCACCGCAGAGTGCCCGGGAGGAAACAAAATGACAACAAAATTCGGAATGATCCGCACGGCCGCCGCGACACCGCGGCTTTCTGTCGCGGATCCGATCGCAAATGAGGCGGAAATCCTGCGGATGCTCCGTGAAGCAGAAGCACAAAAGGTCGGGCTCCTGCTCTTCCCTGAGCTGACGCTTACCGGTTATACCTCGGGGGACCTTTTTTATCAGGAGCTTCTTTATCAGAAGCAGCTGGAAAGTCTTGCCCGTATTGCCGCCGCAACGGACGGAAGTCCTATGATCGTCGTACTGGGGTTTGCGCTTCGCCTCGACAACAATCTGTATAACTGTGCCGCACTGCTTCAAAACGGCAGGATCCTCGGCGTCGTGCCAAAGACGTTTATCCCGAACGCGAAGGAATTTTATGAAGCGCGATGGTTTGCTTCCGGAATCGGCATCGCCGAAGCACGGAATTCGATTCTTTTGTTCGGACAGGAGACCGCCTTCGGAAATCTGATTTTTGAGGATAGTGAAAATGATCTTCGGCTCGGGATCGAAATCTGTGAAGACTTGTGGCTTCCGATCACACCGAGCGCGCACCTTGCTCTCGCCGGCGCGCAGATCATCCTCAATCCCTCCGCTTCCAATGAAACGGTCGGCAAGAGTGATTATCGCCGAAATCTCGTTGCGGTTCAGAGTGCCAAGAGCATGTGCGGATATGTCTACGCATCCGCGGGAACATCCGAATCGACTACGGATCTGGTCTTTTCCGGTCATCAGATGATTGCGGAAAACGGGGTCATCCTAGCGGAGAACGAACGCTTTGAGCGCGAAAGCACGATGACCATTACAGAAATCGACTTCGCGCGTCTTCGTTACGAGCGCAGCCACGGGCATAATATGGCAGAATGCAGCCTCGCTTACTCCGATCGATCCACCTTCACCTTTGTTCCGCTGAAAACAGCACGCACGATCCAAAAAGACGACTGCCTCGTCCGCCGCTATGAACGGAATCCGTTTGTTCCGTCAGACCCGCGCGCAACAGATCGAAGCTGCAGCGAGATTTTCCGCATCCAAACGGCCGGTTATGCAAGGCGGATGGAGCATACCCACGCGAAGAAAACGGTCATCGGCATTTCCGGCGGCCTGGATTCCACCCTTGCGCTTCTTACTGCCGCACAGACGCACAAGCTTCTCGGCAAACCGGCGTCCGATATCAGTGCGGGAACCATGCCGGGATTCGGCACTACCGATAAAACCTACCAAAATGCCCTGACCATCATGCGGCTCCTCGACACGGAACTTCGTGAGATCCCGATCCGGGATGCTGTTCGTCAGCATTTTCAGGATATCGGTCATGACGAAAATATCCGCGATCTTACCTACGAAAACGCACAGGCCCGGGAACGGACACAGATTCTCATGGATCTCGCCGGTCAGGAAGGAGGGCTTGTCCTCGGTACCGGTGACCTCTCCGAGGCAGCACTCGGATGGTGTACTTACAACGGCGATCACATGGCCATGTACAATGTCAATGCCGGAATTCCGAAGACACTCGTCCGTTTTGTCGTGAAGTGGGTCATGGAGAACAAGCTCTCCGGTCCTTCGGAGGATCCTTCGTTCAGCAGCGATAACGCGCTTCTTCAAGCGACGCTTCAGGACATTTTGGATACCCCGATTTCGCCGGAGCTCCTGCCGCCGGAAGAGGATGGATCGATCGCGCAGAAGACCGAGGATACGGTCGGCCCTTATATCCTTCACGACTTCTTCCTGTACCACACACTTCGCAGCGGCATGCCGCCGGACAAGCTTCTCTTCCTCGCACAGCATGCTTTCGCCGGAGAATACGACCGGGAATTCCTGAAAAAATGGCTCCGCGTCTTTTACCGGCGTTTCTTCTCACAGCAGTTTAAGCGAAGCTGCATGCCGGACGGTCCGAAGGTCGGAAGTGCCGCAGTCTCTCCGCGCGGTGATCTGCGGATGCCGAGCGACGCCAGCAGCAGTCTCTGGATCTCCGAGCTGGACAGCCTTTAGACTTTCCGTTCGGCGCCCCGACCTTTCGCTTCGGCGCGCTGCATAACGAAAAGAAAGCAAAAAGCAAAAACAAAAAGGACCACACATTTTAATAAAACACATTTCAAAGGAGGAAAACGAAATGATACTGCTTCATGTAACAC
>CAKQWL010000127.1 GCA_934278965.1 uncultured Clostridia bacterium
GAAGGTCGGAAGTACAAAAATCGGAGCGGCGATGGATTCAGAAAGAAGAGTCCATCGACCGGAAACTGGAAAATATCGAGAGAAAAGAAGAAAATATTGCGAGAAAAGAACAGTCGCTGATCGATAAAAATAAAGAGCTGGACAGCTTTATCGAACGGCAGATGGAGGAACTCGAAAGGATTTCGGGATTGTCGGTAGAGGATGCGAAATCCATTCTGCTTTCAAACTGCGAGAAGGAGGTCCGTCATGAGGCCTCGATTATGATCAAGGAAATCGAGTCGAAGGCCAAGGAAGAGGCGGATAAAAAAGCGAAAGAGATTATCACCGGTGCGATTCAGCGGTGCGCAGCAGATCATGTTGCGGAAAGCACGGTGTCGGTCGTTCCGCTTCCGAACGACGAAATGAAGGGAAGAATTATCGGGCGCGAAGGGAGAAATATCCGGGCCATCGAAACACTGACGGGAGTAGAGCTTATTATCGACGATACGCCGGAAGCAGTGATTCTTTCCGGATTCGATCCGGTTCGTCGAGAGATTGCGCGAATTGCCTTGGAAAAATTAATTGTTGACGGGCGTATTCATCCGGCTCGAATTGAGGAAATGGTGGAAAAGGCGGAAAAAGAAGTCAACGCGGTCATCAAAGAGGAAGGTGAGCAGGCAACTTTCGAAGTCGGAATTCATAATCTCCATCCGGAATTGATTAAATTACTCGGAAGATTGAAGTATCGGACTTCGTACGGACAGAATGTACTGAAGCATTCGGTGGAAGTGGCACACCTTGCCGGGCTGATGGCAGGGGAGCTTGGATTGGATGTAAAACTGGCCAAACGGGCAGGGCTTCTTCACGATATTGGAAAGGCGCTGGACCACGAGGTAGAAGGAACGCATGTTGATATCGGGATTGATGTATTGAAGAAATACAAGGAATCCGAAGCGGTAATCAACGGCATGGCGGCGCATCACGGAGATTATGAACCGAAGAGTATGGAGGCAGTTCTGATTGCCGCGGCCGATGCCCTTTCGGCAGCACGGCCGGGCGCACGGCGTGAAACACTTGAGACATACATCAAGCGCCTTCAGAAGCTGGAAGAGATTGCCAATACCACAGCGGGTGTTGATAAGTCTTTTGCGATTCAGGCCGGTCGTGAAATTCGAGTCATCGCAAAACCGGAAGAAATGAACGATGAGGATATTGTCTTCCTGGCACGGGAAATCAGTAAAAAGATTGAATCGGAGCTGGAGTATCCGGGACAGATTAAAGTCAATGTGGTTCGGGAAACAAGAGCCATTGAGTATGCAAAGTAACGAAAGACAAGCAAGTAAGAATTGAAGCGGCCGGTTGAGTCGCTTCAATTTTGGTTTGATTGGATAAAATAAAAATACAGAGAGGAGAGTATAGGTTCATTGAGCAGTATACAGGAAACACACTACACTTTGACAGAGGCGCAAAAATCGGAATATTACAAGAAAGTAATTTCGATTGCGATTCCTGTCATGATTCAGAATATCATCAGTATCGGGCTGGGAATGGCGGATACAATGATGGTCGGCAAACTCGGTGAGGAGCAGCTTGCGGGTGTCGGAGCCGCCAATCAGCTGATATGGCTGTTTTGGGGGATTGTATTCGGTTATTTCAGCGGTGCGGTAGCGCACGCGTCTCAATACTGGGGCGCCGGAAATATTCACCGGGTTCGAAATGTTCTCGGATTGGATCTTTTAGTAGGACTGTTGGCTGGTTTGGCAACCATCGCAACAACCTATTTACTGGCGCCGCAGTTGGTTTGGCTTTTTTCGAGAGAAGAGGCTGTTATCGGTTATGGGGTAGATTATATGAGAGTGGTCTGCTTTGCGCAGCTTTTCTCCTTCTTGACTTTCGCGTTTACCTTTAACTGCAGAGTGGTGCAGCGGCTGCGCGTCATTACAACGATGAACGGAGCTTCACTGTTTTTGAACATCTTTTTGAATTACTGCTTCATTTTCGGAAAGTTTGGCTGCCCGAGGCTGGAAGCGACCGGTGCCGCAGTAGCGACCCTTATCTGCCGTATACTGGAATTCTGCGGGGTGATCGTCTATATGCTTGTATGCAAGGATCATCCGCTTCGCTGCACCCCGAAGGAAATGTTCGGTTTCCACCAGGATTTTGCAAAAGAAGTGACCAAAACAGCTTTCCCGGTCGTGATTACGGAAATCATGTTTTCTGTGCTGGCGTCCGTAGTGTTTGCCATTTACGGAATTCTGGGGTCAGCAGAATTGGCGGTTGTACAGGTCGCAGAAGTTGTTGCGAATATGGTCCAGGTTATTTTCTTCGGTCTCGGAAATGCGACGGCCGTATCTTTGGGCGGTGCACTTGGCCAAAACGATCCGGACCGGGCGGCGGAGTATGCCAAGATTTCCTTTAAGGTGGCGATTTTCCTTTGCGGTATCGCCTGCGTGGTACTGTTCTTGATTGCGAAACCGGTATCGACGCTGTACCCGGATTTTGAGGCGTCTACGATTGTGATTCTGATTCGGACGCTTTTGGTATGGGGGATTATTACCATTCCGAAAATGATGAATTACGTAATTATCTGCGGTATTTTGAGAGCAGGCGGCGATACGATTTATTCGTTGAAGATTGAAATCATCGGAAATCTTTTTGTTCAGGTGCCGCTGGCCCTGATTGCCGTGCTCGTGTTCCGCTGGCCGCTTTATTTCTGCATTCTTTTTGTAAGCATCAGCGATATCGTAAAATGTTTCTTGAGTATACAGCGGATGCTTTCCAAGAGATGGATTAATATTTACAGGCAGGATTATATGTAGGTGGGAAAATGCAGGTTTATCTGGACAACAGCGCAACGACAAGACAATATGACGAAGTAACGGAGACGATGCTCGTTTACATGCGGGAAGATTTCGGAAATCCCTCGTCTCTCTATCGTCCGGGAATTCAGGCGGAGAAGGCCGTACGCGGGGCGCGGCGCGAGCTGGCGCGGGCGTTTTCCTGTCAAGAGGAGGAAATCTTTTTTACTTCCGGAGGAACGGAAAGCGACAATACAGCGATCTTCGGCACCGCCGCTTCGGGAAAGCGGCAGGGCAATCGGATTATTACGACGAATGTGGAGCACCCTGCGGTGCTGGAAGCAATGAAGCGCCTGGAAGAGGAAGGGTATGACATTGTCCGGGTTCCGGTGGATGCTGACGGAGGCGTGTCCGCAGAAGCGATATTCGATGCCGTGAATGAAAAAACGATTTTGATCTCTGTGATGCGGGTGAACAATGAGTCCGGTATGGTGATGCCGATTCCGGAAATTGCGGCACGGAAGGAACAGTACAATCGGGAGCACGGTACGGGGATCCTTTTTCATACGGATGCGGTGCAGGCCTTCGGAAAGATGAAAATGCCTGCTCCGGGAGTGGATCTGGTGTCGGTGAGTGCGCATAAAATTCACGGGCCGAAGGGAATCGGAGCACTGTATGTGCGGAAGGGAACTAGGATTCGCCCTTATATTGTAGGCGGCGGGCAGGAACATCATTTCCGCTCCGGGACAGAAAATGTCCCTGCAATTGCGGGGTTTGGCACAGCGTGCCAAATAGCGTACGGGCGTCTGTCCGAAAGGATCGCTCGCATGACGAAAGTAAGGAATTATCTTCTTAGAGGAATCGAGGAGGAAATTCCGGATATTCGTGTGAACAGTATTCGGGACTGTGCGGGGAGCGGCGAAGCCGGACTGTGCTGTCCGGCTGTCTTAAATATTTCGTTTCTTGGAGCCCGGGGCGAAGTGATTCTTCATACGCTGGAGCAGGACGGAATTTATGTGTCGACGGGATCGGCATGTTCCTCCAATAAGAAGGGACGCAGTCATGTTCTGACGGCAAAGGGCCTTTCGGAGAAAGAGATTGAAGGTGCGATCCGTTTCAGCTTCAGTGAGGAAAATACGATAGAAGAAATGGATTTTGTACTTTCAAAACTGAAAGAGGCAGTCCTGCGCTTTCGAAAACTCGGAAGCTTTCGGTAAAGGATGCGGCGGCAGCCTGAGCAGATAAAAAAGAGAAGGAAAAAAGAAAAACCATGAACGAGCAGAATATCTTTATCGTCCGGTGCGGCGAGGTTGCGCTGAAAGGAATGAATAAGCCGTATTTCGAGCGGATGCTGGCAGAGCGGATTCGTGATCGGCTAAAGAAGGTTGAGAACGGTGCGCCGATTGAGGTGAAGAGAAACGAAGGCTTGATTTTCGTCAGAACCGATAAAAGCTATGATCTCGCTCAGATTGCAGGAGAAGTTTCCAAGGTATTTGGCGTTGCCTCTGTTTCGCCGGCCGTTGAAGCGGAAACCGACTTGGAACAGTTCGGAGAGGCGGCCGTTTCCTATATGAT
>CAKQWL010000128.1 GCA_934278965.1 uncultured Clostridia bacterium
AGAAGGCGTTTCTGCTGACTTTGACGGCAGCAGAGCGCAGAGCCTGTCAAAGTGCTTTTCATTGACAATGACCGGCATATCGTGCATATCGCCGTTTGGAAAAAATTCAGCAAGCGCCTTTTTGTATTCGGCGACAAAGGTCTTTTTCAATCCGCGTTCCAGGAGAACATAATCCGGGGCGACACAGGTTTGTCCCGCGTTGAGGATTTTGCCAAAGGCTGTGCGCCTTGCGGCAAGGGAGAGGTCGGCCGTACGGTCGATCAAAACAGGGCTTTTGCCGCCGAGTTCCAGGGTGACAGGGGTCAGATTTTCGGCCGCGGCGCGCATCACTTCTCTGCCGACAGAGGGGCTGCCGGTAAAAAAGATCGAGTCAAAATTTTCCTTTAAAAGAGCGCTGTTTTCGGCGCGTCCGCCTTCTACGACGCAGATGTGCTCCGGGGGGAAGGTCTCCGCAGCCAGCGTTTGGATGAGGTGCGCAGTTTCCGGCGCGTAGGCGGAAGGCTTCAGCACAACGCAGTTGCCCGCGGCAACAGCGCCGGCAAGCGGCTGAAGACAGAGCAGGAGAGGGTAGTTCCACGGAGCCATGATGAGGACGACGCCGTAGGGCTCCGGAGAGGTAAAACATTTCGCCGGGAATTGGGCAAGGGCTGTACGGGCGCGGCGATCCCGAAGAAAGGTATGCAGATGACGCAGGAAGTAGCGGATTTCCCCGAGGAGAACTCCCGTTTCACAGAGATAGGCTTCCTGCGCGGATTTCCGAAGATCCGCGAACAGTGCTTTTTCAATCTCTTTTTCGCGGGACTGTACCGCGGTCAGCAATTTCAGCAGCGTCTGGCGTCTTGTTTCGATGTCCCGTGCAGCGCCGGAAAGAAAATATTCCCGCTGCGCCCGGACAATTTCACTGATATTCACAAAAACCTCCGAGTGGAAAAAAGTATACTTACCTTTATTGTATCATGCGGGTTTGATTTTATCAAATAAACGGACCGGCATTTTCGCTGCTGCGGGTTCCCGGATTCCTTGGCATGCCCTTTGCCGCACGGTTTTCGGGAAGGAAATGTTGTTTGCAAGTACAGGGAATTATGGTAAAATGGAGCGGAAGAAAATGCTTGGAGCCGGGGTGCCGGCGGGAAGGGCGGAAACAGTATGAGAAAGAAAAGAAGAAAAACGAAAAAAGAAATGAAAAATGAGATAAAGCAAAGCAGAAACGCGAGTCTCCGGAGAAAGATTCTCGGCGGGACGATCCTTGCGGCCGGCGTTTCGGCGGCGGCGCTTTATTTGGGAGCGGATCTGTTTTGCAAAAAAGCGGTTGTTCGGCAGAATCCCGCGAAAAGGAAGGGAAAATCAAAAGAAGAAGGCTTCCTTGCGTCTTATCCGGAGGAAAGTGCGGCGGGAAAAGAATGGCTGCGCAGTCAAAAGCTCGAGCGTGTGACGATCGAGAGCTTTGACGGGCTTCAGCTTGCAGCAGATCTTTTGAGCGTGCCGGATGCGGGCGGAACCGTTATTTTAGTGCACGGATACAGGAGCACACCGGCGCACTGTTTTTCGTGCATTGCGAAGTACTATCATGAAAAAGGGCTGAACCTTCTTCTGGTCTATAACCGTGCCTGTGGTCCCAGTGAGGGAAAATATATCACGATGGGCGCGAAGGAAAGTCATGATCTTGCCGATTGGGCAGACTGGGCAGAAGAACGCTTCGGCGATGACAGGGATATTTTTCTGCACGGGGTTTCGATGGGGGCAACGACCGTGCTTTTGGCGAGCCGGTTTGCGCTTCCGCAGAATGTTCGGGGCATGATTGCGGATTGCGGCTTTACATCCCCGCATGATATTTTCAGCCATGTGATGAAAAAGGATTATCATCTCCCGAAATTTCCGCTTTTCTATCTCATGGAGTTCTTGATTGCAAGACGGGCGAAGTTCCGCTTAAAGATGACGGACACCAGACGAGCGATGCAAAGCAGCAGGATTCCGGTGCTGTTTGTTCACGGCGGCAGCGATGATTTCGTTCCGGCGTCGATGAGCCTTGAGAATTACCGTGCCTGCGCCGCAGAAAAAATGCTTTACATCGTCGAAGATGCAAAGCATGGAGAGTCTTATTTTGCGGATCGGGAAGGCTGTACCCGGGCACTGGAAGAGTTTTTCCGGCGTTTCAGCGGCAATCCGAAAGTGCAGCAGGAATTCGAAAAACAATAGAGAAAACTTTTGGATCATTTGGCTCAATTGAGGAGGAAGACGCCGAAATTCAGATAAGCGGCGAAGGTGGTCCAGAGAAGATAAGGAAGGAAGAGCCAGCCGGCGGTTTTTGAGATACGGAAGAAGAGCAGGAATGTTGTCAGAATCAGAAGCCAAAGGAGAAGCAGCCAAAAGAAAGAGAACAGGTAGAGCGAAAACCGAAAGAAGAAAATCGGCCAGAAAAAGTTAAAGACAAGCTGAAGGATATAGCGCTTCAAAGCGGCCGAGATTGCTTCGCGCGGCTGATTCGAAGTAAGGACAAGGTAAGAAGCAATCCCCATTAAAATAAAGAGAATGCTCCAAACAATCGGGAACAC
>CAKQWL010000129.1 GCA_934278965.1 uncultured Clostridia bacterium
CAGACATACATGAACCTGTCCGGCCGCGCTGTGCGTGAAATTATGAATTTCTATAAGCTTCCGGCGGAAAATCTCATTGTCATTTACGACGATATTGATGTCAAGCAGGGAAAGATCCGCATCCGCAAGTCCGGAAGCGCCGGGACGCATAACGGAATGCGGAATATTATCTACCAGCTTCAGGATGACCGGTTTCCGAGGATCCGCGTCGGAATCGGCGGGGAAATCCGGGGCGACCTTGCGGATTTTGTGACAGGGGGCTTTTCGAAAGAAGAGGTCCCAATCCTGGAAGAAGCGGTTTCACAGGCCGCAAAAGCGGCGCTTGCGATTGTCAGCAGCGGCATCGACAAGGCGATGAACGAATACAATGTTCGGGAGAAAAAAGAAAAAAAGAAAAGCGTGCAGGGTGAAAAAACAGAAGGAGAGGCGGAAAGGTGAAAAACAAACCGGTTGGAATCTCGGGGATTTCAGAAAGCCGGGTTGCACCCGTTGCCGCGCGTATTAAAAAAGAAAAAAACGGTCAAGGGCTAATCATTGTATCTTCGCAAATCAGAGCGAAAAGACTGGCTTCTGACCTTTCTTTTTTTTACAGCGGTGCGGTCTATGTCATGCCGGAACAGGAAGAAACCCTGGTTCGATATGATGCCGGCAGCAGAGAAAAGTGGTTTGATAACAGGAAAGCGCTGAAGGCGCTTTTATCCGAGGAGGACTGCATTGTGGTCGCTCCTGTTTCGGCTGTCATGAAACATCTGGCGCCGCATCGGATTTTTACGGAGAATCGAATCCACCTCGTACGGGGAGGAAATTTTTCGCCGGCAGTATTAAGAGAGCAGCTTACCCGTATGGGTTATGAGGCGCTTCCCCTGATTGACGGCCGGGGACAGTTCAGTGCGAGAGGCAGCATTGTGGATGTCTTTCCGCCGGACGCGGAGCATCCGTACCGGATAGAGTTTTTTGATGATGAGATTGATTCGATCCGGAGCTTTGATGCAGACACGCAGCGCTCTATCGAAAATCTGAAAGAGGTTGTCATCTTCCCGGTATCCTCGGTAATGCAGCAGCAGGAGATTTACGGCAAAGCGGCGGCAAAGATCGAAAAGGAATACACTGCGGGAATCCGGCGGCTGGAAAAGCAGCACGGGCCGGACAGCGAAGCCGTGTCCCGACTGAAAGAAAAAAAGGCGGAGCTTCTGGAGCTTCTGCAGCAGGGAATCAGCCTTTCGCTCATGGAAAATTACATTCATTATTTTTACGAGGATACGGAATACCTTTGGAATTATCTGCCGCCGGATTCGGCGTTGATGATCGACGATCCGGATCGGGTGCGTGAAGCGGCGGAAGTGCGGCTGCGGGAATTACAGGAGGATTTTCGCGTCCTGCTGGAAAACGGGTATGCCGCGCCGAAGGACTTTGATATCCATCTGACCAAAGGAGAGCTTCTCGACATCTATGAGCAGCCCGGTGTTTATCTTTTGACGCCGTTCCGCAAGCAGATTAAAGGAGTGAGCGAGTACAGCGCGCTTTATAATATTGTATCCAGACAAACGCCGGTATTTAACGGCAGGATGGATCTTTTCGAATCCGAGTTAAAAAGCTATGTGCGTCACGGGTATCGCCCGGTCGTCGTATGCGCCAATGAGGAGCGTCTGGAAAACCTCGGCGAGTTCGTGAAGCGTGCGGGACTGGACGGCTCGGTAACGCTGCTACAGGGCAGCCTGACCGCCGGAATGGAGTTCCCGGAAGAAAAAATCTGCTATCTGCGGGATGAAGACATTTTCGGCGAAAAGAAACGCCGCATCGGGAGACGCAAGACAGATAAAAGTATCGGTCAGAAGCTGGCGCATTTTTCGGATCTCAAAAATGGGGATTATGTCGTTCATGAAAATCATGGAATCGGAAAATTCCTGGGGATCGAACAGCTGACGGTACAGGGGATAAAAAAAGACTATCTCAAGATCAAATACGCCGGAAAGGATATGCTTTATGTTCCGGTGGAGCAAATGGATCTTGTACAGAAATACATCGGAAGCGATGACGCAATGCCGAAGATCAACCGGCTTTCGGGCGGTGAATGGAAGCAGACCAAAGCAAAAGCGAAGGCTGCTATCGCCGAAATGGCGCAGGAGCTTTTGGCACTTTCAGCGGCGCGTCAAGTCCAGCCGGGACATGCGTTCGGAGAAGATACGGTATGGCAAAGCGAGTTCGAAGACAGCTTTCCGTACCAGGAAACGGAGGACCAGCTCCGCTGTATCCGGGAGATCAAAAAAGATATGGAGCGTCCGCAGGCCATGGACCGGCTGCTTTGCGGAGATGTGGGATTCGGTAAGACCGAAGTGGCCGCCAGAGCGTTGTTCAAATGTCTCGCCGACGGGAAGCAGGCGGCAGTGCTGGTGCCGACAACCCTTCTTGCCAATCAGCATTATTACACATTAAAAGAGCGTTTTGAGCGTTTTCCGTTTACAGTGGAAGTGCTTTCACGCTTCCGCAATGAGAAACAGCAAAAAGAAATCCTGCGGAAATTGGAGGAGGGCTCGGTCGATCTTGTCATCGGGACTCATCGGCTGCTTTCCTCGGATGTCCGCTTTAAGGATCTCGGGCTTCTGGTGATCGACGAAGAGCAGCGCTTCGGTGTTCAGCACAAAGAGGCGCTCAAGAAGCTGAGAACCAATGTGGATGTTTTGACCTTATCGGCGACACCGATCCCGAGGACTCTCCACATGTCACTTACCGGGATTAAGGACATGAGCGTGATCGAGCAGCCGCCGGAGGAGCGCTATCCGGTGCAGACCTATGTGCTGGAGCAGGATTATACGGTGCTTCAGGAGATTATCGAACGCGAGCTTGGCCGAGGCGGTCAGGTTTACGTGATCTATAACCGGGTGCAGGGAATCCATAAGATTGCGGCGGAAATCGGCAGGCTGGTGCCGGATGCGCAGGTAACCGTCGGACACGGACAGATGAGCGTGCATGAGCTGGAGCATGTGATGCTGGATTTTATCAACGGAGAGACGAATGTACTGGTTGCGACGACGATCATCGAATCCGGTATCGACATCCCGAATGTAAACACAATGATCATCCTGAACGCGGACCGATTCGGACTTTCCCAGCTCTATCAGCTTCGGGGCCGCGTCGGCAGAAGCAATCGGATGGCGTATGCTTATCTGATGTATGAAAAAGATAAGGTCCTGAGCGAAGTAGCCGAAAAGCGCCTTCGTGCAATTCGGGAATTTACGGAATTCGGCGCCGGATTTAAGGTCGCTATGCGGGACCTTGAGATCCGCGGCGCGGGCAATATTCTTGGAAGTGCTCAGCACGGACATATGATGAATGTCGGATATGAACTTTACTGCAAGCTGGTGGATGATGCGGTGCGCGCGCTGAAGGGCGAGATTGTCCGTCCGGAGCGGGAGGAGACTCTGATCGAGCTCGCCGAGGCCGCTTATATCCCGGAGAGCTATATCGCCGATGAGGTAACGAAGCTTGCGATGTATAAGAGGATTGCCGCTGTGGCAGATCAATCCGATGAAGAGGAATTGACCGACGAATTGATCGACCGTTTCGGGGATCTTCCGAAAGAAACGGAAAATCTGATGAAGATCTCACGTATCCGTTCGGCAGCGGAAAGGCTCGGGATTCAGGGCATCCGGGAAGAGAAGGTGCTGAGCGGAGGGAAGACGAGTCTTCGGATTGTCTTTGATTTTGCGGAGAAAAACGCACTGCGCCCGCAGTCACTTGCGCTGCTTTCCAAGGAGTACGGCCCGAGAATTTTGATCCACGGCGGGGTCAAGCCTTTTGTCCGGTATCATCTTGGAGATGGTAAAAAGGAAAAACTGGATGAAGTGCTCCGGATTCTGGAGTGCATGGAACAAGGGGATAAAGATTTTTCGATTGAACCGAACGCCTGAGGGTATACATTAAAGGTATACCTTGATTCGAGAAGGATTCGGGTGAGAAGGATCGGAAAAGAAATTTTATAGGGGAGGAGAGCGATGGAGAAGAAAGAAAATAAAAAAAGCAGATTTCACTACGGGTTTATGATTGTCATCTGCTGCTGCGCTTTTTCTTTTACCAGTGTTGCGCTTTGCTTCGGCTGCGCAGGTATTTTCTATACACCGGTTAGTGAGGCTCTCGGTGTAAGCCGCGGAACCTTTGCGCTCAGTATGACCTTCATGTCGCTGGCCTCCGGCTTTTCCATGCCGCTTGTGAGCCGGCTGATCGAGCGTTATACACTGAAAAGACTTTTAATTACGGATTTGGTCCTGCAGATTCTCTGCTTTGCAGCGCAGTCTCAGTTTAAGGCCGTGTATCTTTTTTATCTGACGGGGATTGTGCTTGGATTTGTGCAGGCTTTTATGACCTCGGTGCTGATGACCGTTGCCCTCAACCGGTGGTTTAAGACGAAGGTGGGACTTTTTATCGGACTTTCGTCCTCGATGACCGGCG
>CAKQWL010000130.1 GCA_934278965.1 uncultured Clostridia bacterium
CATTATGTCCCATTCCCGGATATCGACACATACACCGACCTGGTCGTCCGTGCCCTGCGGATCATTCCGCCGGACATCACCCTGCATCGTCTGTCTGCGGACGCGCCTCGTCCGATCCTGATTGCGCCGGAATGGAGCTACCGAAAGCGCACCATCCTGAATACCATCCACCGCAAAATGCAGGAACGGGATCTTTATCAGGGGCAGGACTGGCATCCCGATGAATGATTGGCTGTAAAAGCAATCCGCAAAAACAAAAAACATCTCCGGACCCGCCTCTTTTTTCGAGTCCCGAGATGTTTTTTCGTGCTCTTCTTTCCGCCTTTTCTCAGGCTTTCCCCGTCTCCGGATTTTCTTCTTCATGATCCGGACCCAGGCGCCCGTCATTATAATGCTTGCGGCACAGCGAGACATACATATCGTTCCCGCCCACGACAATCTGCTCGCCCTGCTTGACGAACTTTCCGTCCACCACACGGGCAACCATTGTAGCCTTCCGGCCGCACCAGCAGATCGTTTTGATCTCTTCGATCTTGTCTGCGTATACGAGCATATAGTACGACCCTTCAAACAGTTCGTTTCGAAAATCGTTTTTCAGTCCGTACGCCAGAACAGGCACGCCCAGACTGTCCACAATCTCAACCAGCTCCTGCACATGATGTTTTTTCAGGAATTGGCATTCATCAATCAGAACACAGTCAATCGGTGCCTTCGCATTTTCCTCCATAAACAGTGCGAGAATATCCGTATCATCATTGATGACCGTCGCCTTCCGCTGGATTCCGATCCGCGATGTAATCACACCGGTTCCGTACCGGTCATCAATCGCCGGGACCAGCGTCAAAACCCGTTTATTGCGCTCTTCGTAATTGTGCGCGACCTTGATGACCTCGATCGACTTGCCGGCATTCATCGTGCTGTATCTATAATATAACTGCGCCATTTTTTCTCCCCGTTTTTCATTCAAACTTCCGAAAAGCTTCGGTGTGTTTCGCTTATTTTATTATACACAGGGAAAAAGACGGCGTCAATTCTACCCGACATTTCTGTTGAAAAATCCGCCGCAATTCAATATAATACAATATGACATGAAAAGAAATACGAAGAATAAGAAGTGAGGTCTCTGAAATGTATATTTTGATCCGTGTTTTCAAATGCATCCTGATCGCGATTATCTGGGCGGCGCTCCTGATGCCCGTACTGTTCCGCCGCGGCGGCGCGCTGAAATACATCCTGACGGTAGCGGTTCTCACCGTTCTCTGTTATGTTTTTTGTTTCATCATCGGCGGGTACACGGCCATCATCAATCAGATGACGATGATTTCGCTGATCGCGCTTGTCCTCTCATGGATCATCTCTTCGGCGGTTTTCGAAAAGGAGTCGAAAGTGAAATCCAAGGTCATTGCTTTCACCTGCGTCATTGCCGGTTTTGCCTACCTCGTTTCCACTTTTTTTGTATCCAATATTCATTTTCTTTAATCTCCGCTCATTTCCCGCAGTTTCCCGGCGCGCGGCTCTGCCGCGCGCTTTTATTTTCCGAACTTCCGGAAGCGCTGATAGCGTCTCTCCAGCAGGATCTCTGTTTTCATTCCAATCAGCTTTCGAAACTCCGCGTACAAAAGATCTTCCAGCCGATAATAAACCTGTTTGGCCGAACGCGTTCCGACGCGGAAGTTTTCCGGCTCCGGAATGACATAATCCGCTGCTCCCAGCGCAAGCAAATCCTGCGCGGTCATCCTCAGGCACGCTGCCGCTTCCCGCATCTTCTTCGGGTCCTTCCAGAGGATACTCGCGCACCCTTCCGGAGAAATCACAGAGTATACGGCGTTTTCCATCATGCAGACCGTGTCGGCCACAGCAAGTGCGAGCGCACCGCCGCTCCCTCCCTCACCGATAAAAAGCGTGATGATCGGTGTTCTGAGCGTCATCATTTCCATCAGATTCTCCGCGATTGCGGCGCCCTGTCCCCGTTCCTCCGCACCGATCCCGGGATAAGCACCCGGTGTATCCACAATGCATAATACCGGTCTTTTGAATTTTTCCGCCAGCTTCATCTGACGCAGTGCTTTTCGATAACCCTCCGGATGCGGAGAACCGAAATTGCACGCGACTTTTTCCCTGACACTCCGCCCCTTATCGATTGCGATCACCGTCACCGGCATATTCTTCAGCTTTCCGATTCCCGCAGCAATGGCCTTATCATCTGCAAAGCGCCGATCCCCATGAAGCTCGGTAAAATCACTGATCAGGTGGTCGATATAATCTCTTCCGAGGGGGCGGTCCTTCGCTCTGGCCGCTTCGACTCTCTTATAGGCTTCTTCCCATTGAACCGTCACAAAAAATCCTCCTTTCTTTTTTATCAGATCAACTCTCGCCCGCTATGCAGCTCCAGCAGATTTTTTAAGTAAGTCTTCTGACGCCCGCGCGGTACGATCGCGTCCAGGAAACCCTTTTCCAGCAGAAACTCCGCCCGCTGAAATCCATCCGGTAATTTTTGCAGGATCGTCTGCTCGATCACGCGCGGACCGGCAAATCCTATCAGTGCGCCCGGTTCCGCCAGGAGGATATCTCCCTCGGTTGCGAAGCTCGCTGTTACCCCTCCGGTCGTCGGATCGGTCAGTACGGTCAGATAAAAAAGGCCCGCCAGACTGTGCCTCTTGACGGCCCCGCTGACCTTCGCCATCTGCATCAACGAAAGGATTCCCTCCTGCATTCTTGCTCCCCCGCTGACCGTGTAACCAATAACAGGAAGGCGCTGAGCCTCTGCATATTCGAACAATCGGGTGATCCGTTCTCCGACCGCCGTTCCCATGCTGCCCATCATGAAATCCGGATTCATGACAAAAATGCAAGTCTCGAACCCGCCGATACGCGCCTCCCCGCAGAGAACGCCTTCGCTTTCTCCGGAAGCCGCGGCCGCACGGGAAAGCTTCTCTTCATAACCCGGAAAATCAATAAGGTTTTCCGACCGAACCTCCGTGAAAAGTTCCCGAAAGCTTCCCGGATCGGTCAGCATGGAAATTCTCTTTCGCACGGGCATCCGAAAATGATATCCGCAAAATCCGCAGACAAAAAGTGCCTCCTCCATTTCTTCTTCCCGGAGCAGTCTTCCGCATTTCGGGCATTTTAAGTACGATTCCCCAAAAGCCGCCGCGGCGTCCTCTGTCGTTTCACTCTCCCATATTTCCAGCGTGTTCCGCGGCTTACGGAATAATCCCTTGAATTCCATTCTTTTCTCACTCCCCGATTCTTTGTTCTGCGCTATTTCCCGCTTCCTGCCATCGCTTCGATCAACCCTGTATCATAATCCCCTTTTTCGAAACGGGGATTGGATAAAATTTCAAGCTGAAGATCCCGATTCGTCGAAATCCCGGATATCACAAGTTCGCAAAGCGCCGCCTTCATCTTGCGGATTGCTTCCTCCCGCGTACCGGCCCGAACAATCAGCTTGCCAAGCATGGAATCATAAAACGGCGGAACCGTATACCCCTGATACAGGCAGGTA
>CAKQWL010000131.1 GCA_934278965.1 uncultured Clostridia bacterium
ACGGAAAACATCCTCGCGCATGTCGGCTTCCACAAGAACGCCCATTTTGTGCCCCAAAACCGTGATTACGTAATAGCACAAAGAGCGGAGGATATAAGAGGCAATCAAAATCGCCATCACAAGGAAAAACGCATGAAAAAGCCGATTCGGAAGAAAAAGCTCCATACTTTTTTTGGAAGCGTACGGAAAAATAAGATCGACCGCCGCTACCGTTACGGCGCAGAGCATATCAATCAGGAAAAGTTTCCGATGCGGCTTAAAGTAAGAAAAAAACAGCACAAAAGGGTGTCTTGAAAAATCCTTTTTCATGTTGCAAAAGCTCCTTTCATTTACGCGAAGTGTTCTCAGAGTTCCGTCGGAAGTCCGGCGGCCTTCCGGTAAAGCGGAAGCCGCAGACCGTACATTTCCCGAAAGACGCGTTCTTTTTCCGCGAGATCCTCTCCGTATAAAAATGCATACGGAAATGCGCCGGAAACCGGATCGGCATTTCGAACCCGTTCCCAGAGAAGGTCCGGATCGGTATCCACGAATACCGTGTGCGCGCGGCATAAAATCTCCAGTGACATTTCATCCAGAATCGTGCCGTCTCCGCAGACAACAACGAGCCGGTCGGGATAGCGTTCATTTTTGGCAAGGCCGAGCTCGCAGGACGAATCACTCAATTTGGAAAGAACCTCATATTCCTTGTTGCGGTAGGTATGTTCTCCGTTGATCATGCAGATTTTCCGAATACTGCGCCCGTCCAGGCGCTCAATCTCCTCATCAAGGTTCAGAAGCGGACAGTCCAGCTCCGCGGCGAGTTTTTCGCCGGCAAGCATCCGGTCTGAGCCAAGGTAGCCGATTATATAATGGCGTTCCGGTGTTTTTATAGATTCCACTTTTTATTTCCCCCTGTTTTTCCATCCGTTTTTAATTTGTATCGTAAGAAACGATCCAAATAAGATGAATTTATTGTAACACAGAAGAATACCGCAAAACAAGGCCGCGAACGAATCAGCGCGTTTCAAAAAAAGACCGCCGTAGAAGAGCTAATTTTGCCATTTTTTTCCTAAAATGGTCCTTTTCTTCCCGCATTTCCCGTGATTTTTATCTTTTTTCGTTTATTTTCGTAAAAAAGATAATTGAATGCCTGTTGGGGCGTGCCGGATGCCTGCCGACGCTTATGGATTCTCGCCGGCGCTTGCAGGTGTTCGCCGTCCGCCGCGGCTTCAAATGCGAATCTCTCTGTGCCTGCCCGCCGTAGCTTCAAATGCGGATCTGCTAGCGGCCGCCGGCCGCGATATGCCGGTATGTCGGCGGCGGGGCGGATGAATCGGCGGTTTTCAAAAAAGTTGGGATATGATATAATGCTTGTACAGAGAAGCAGGGATTAAATGCGAAAAAAGAAAAGATAGAAATAAGTAAAAGATAAAAACAACGGGCCAAAGATAAAACAGATAAGATAGAGACAGGATAGAGGCAAGATAGAAAAGCGATACGGAAATAAGGAAAGAAGAGCAGAAGAAAGGCAGAAAGATGATAAAAACCATAACGGGAGCGAAGAAAAAAATCGTCGCACTGCTTCTAACGGCAGTGATGGCAGTGCCGCTTGCGGCCTGCGGCGGTGAGCAGACGGAAAAGGGACTGAAAATCACCCCGGCAGCGGCAAAGTCTATCCAGACGGAGGTTTATGAAAACGGCGATTTTACGATGACCATTCCGAAGGGCTGGCAGGTAACAAGCGGCGGGGCGAATATGCTTCACAGCATCCGGGTGCAGGACCCGGACGAACCGATGAATCAAATGTTTGTTCTGCTCAAGGCGGATTGCCTGCTGCATTCACAGGCGGGGAAGGATGCGTGGCAGTACAATTATGAGATCGGCAATGCGCAGGCAGCACTGTTTGCAGCTGCTCCGGTATTGAGCAATCCGTCCACGGAAGGCTTTTATCAGATCTTTTCCGAGTATGCGGATTTTGCCGAACAGATGGAATCCAGTTATGCCGGATATACTTTTCCGCGGTTTGATTCTTTTACGGTGAAAGAACGGTTTGCTTCGGCGGACAGCATGCAGGCATATGCACTGGGAGATGAACTTTTGCGTGCGGATTTTACCGATAGCGGCAAGGAAGGCGAGGGCATGTTCGCGGCAGCGGTCGTTGATTTCGGAAGTGCCGCGATTGCTTCCGGCGGGATGTCGGGTTATCTGCTGCAGACAGCGGACGGCGGATATTACAGTGCTTACAATGTCATGGCGGTAACGGCGGCGAAGGATACCTTTATTGAGTGGGAAAGCGTTCTCACTGAGTGCCTCAAAACATTGGAATATTCCGATGCGTTCGTGAATGCTGTGACGCAGGCGGGGCAGGAACAGGTCGCTCAGTCAAGACAGATCAGTCAGAACTTCCAGGAAACGCTGGACGGAATCATGTCTTCGTGGGAAAACCGCAGCAAGAGTCAGGATATCATCAGCCAGAAGCAAAGTGATGCGACGCTCGGATATGAACGGGTCTATGATACGGAAACAAACGAAATCTACCGTGCGGAGAACGGATTCAGTGATCTCTACGACGGAAAACGGTACGAGGCGGTAACTGACGATAATCTTTATACGCAGCCGATCAGCGGATACATTGAGCGAGTAGATTAGACCGTTTTGCCGTTCGGATAGAAAACCCGGGCATAAACGGGCATAGAATAGAAATAAAAAAGACAAAAAACAAAGAAAAACAGAAAGAGGGCTTACATTTATGAAAGAACCGGTACTTGTGATTATGGCGGCCGGCTTGGGAAGCAGATACGGCGGACTTAAGCAGATGGATCCGATCAGCGACAAAGGAGAAATCATCCTTGATTTTTCGCTCTATGACGCGGTCATGGCAGGCTTCAAAAAGGTAATCTTCGTCATTAAGAAGGAAATTGAAGAGGATTTCAAAAAATTAATAGAGGGAAAATCCGACAAATACATCGAAACGGCGTACGCTTATCAGGAATTGGAGGATCTTCCGGAGGGATTTTTCGTTCCGGAGGGCCGGCATAAGCCATGGGGAACCTGTCACGCCGTGCTGGCCTGCCGTGGGATGATCGACGGACCGTTCGCGGTCATCAATGCGGATGATTATTACGGAGCCGGGGCGTTCCACACGATCTACGAATATCTTCTTTCGGCAAAGGACGGAGAAAAATATGATTATTCCATGGTAGGATATCATTTGGAGAACACATTAACGGAAAACGGTTATGTGGCAAGAGGCGTCTGCGCCGCGACACCGGACGGGTATCTTGCGGAGATCCACGAGAGAACGAAGATCAAGCGCAAAGACGGAGAGATCGTTTATACAGAGGATGAGGGGGCAACGTTTGTTTCCGTGCCGGAGGGAACACCGGTTTCAATGAATTTCTGGGGATTTACGGAAAGCTTTATGACGGAGCTGGAAGAGCGCTTCCCGGCGTTTTTAGAAAAAGCGCTGGCAGAAGATCCGCTGAAATCGGAATTCTACCTGCCGCTGGCAGTAGGCACTCTTCTGGAAGAGGGCAAGGCAAGCGTTCGAATGCTGGAATCCCGCGACAAGTGGTACGGAGTGACTTATCATGAGGACAAGGAAGATGTCGTGAATGCCCTGCAGTCCCTGAAGGACAAAGGGTTTTATCCGGAGAAGCTCTGGAAATAAGAGACAGAAGCGAAGGGGTCGGATGGGTCAAATTGGCCGATCATAGGACAAAATCCGAAGCGCGCAGCGCACGCAGCGCAGTATCGTATATTGTTGAATAGAAAAATACCGGGGAAAAGACGGCTTTTCGGAAAAGCAGATCCCCGGTATTTTTTATTGTCAGGCCTTATAACGGATTCCCCTAAAAACCAAGCTCTTCACCGACGATGATGACCTTGATTCTTCCTTTTGGCTTACAGACTCTGGTAACGAGCCACTGTGCGCAGATACAGCCGTCGCCGATGCATTCTCCGCATTTTCCGGTCAGCGAACAAGGCGTGTTGAGTCCCGGGAAGCGCGTTGCGTTGATCGGCGCTGCTGTTGTACGGATGCGGTCCTTTGCGGCATCGATATCCCGAACGATTTTATTGATGCCCGCGATGACTACAACGCTTTTCGGTCCGTAGAGAATTGCCGCGAGGCGGTTTCCCGTTCCGTCAACATTGAGAAGCATGCCGTTCTCGGTCAGAGCATTGGTCCCGGTGATAAAGGTATCGGAAGTGAGAACCTTCCGCATCAGATCGGCCTTTTCTTCCGGGGTCTTTCCGAGATCGCGGTCGATCAGCGTATATCCGTCCTCGCGAAGGCGCGCTACAAGACCAATCTCATTGATACTGGCCGAGCCGCCCCAGCCGACAGAGTGCTCCTTCGGGATCAAAGAAACGGCCTTTTCCAAAGCATCCGCTTTGTTTGCGCAGTAGTATGCTTCAAAACCTCTCTTTTCCAGTGCCTTTACGACGGTCGGGCCGTAGAGTGCATTTCTCTTTTCAAACAGTTCCTGATTCATTGAGAAACCTCCGATCTTTCAATAATAAATAAAATTCTTCACAAAATAGGGATAACTTATTATAGCACAGTTTTGTGCGGAAAGAAGCAGAAAAATTGAGAAGCTCTTCGGGGCCGATACTATTAAAATAATGTATAAAGTATACGAAATATATTGACATGCATACTGCATTATGTTAGAATTTTCTTACAATATACGGCTTGTTATAATATGACGTGCAGAAAAAGACGAAAAAGGAGGAAAAAATGAAACAAAAAACACGCTACTGGCTGACGTTAATTGCAATCGGATATTGCGGTGGAACGATATGGACGCTTCCCTACATTCGGTATGTTTTTTATGACCAGATGATTCAGACCATGAATATTACGAACACGCAGGTGGGCTTGCTGGGAACCGTATTTTCCGCGGTTGCCATTGTGCGAAATATTCCGGGAGCTTATCTCTCTGACAAATTTGATGCGAAAAAGATTGTTGTTTTCGCGGTCGGGTCCATGACGCTCTGTACATTCCTGTACTCATTTTTCATTACTTCTTATACCTTTGCGTTGGTGATTTGGGGATTAATGGCTATCGCGACGACCGGATACTGGGCATCGCTTGTAAAGTACATCAATAACATGGGAAGCGCGGACGAGTCCGGAAAATCTTTCGGAACGTATTATTTTATCAACGGATTGTCCGGGGTTCTGGCCAATTCGATTCCGCTTGCTGTCGGAATGCGGTTTGGTTTCCGCGCGGCCGTGATCACGGTCGGGGTCATGACGCTTTTGGCAACGATTCTGATCATCCTCTGTCTTGAAGATGAGAAGCAGCTTGCGGCGAGAGGTGTATCGCTGAAGGGCGACGAACCGATTCGTCTGAAGTACATCCCGTGCGTACTGAAATGGCCGGGAACGTATATCATCTTCTTTGCGTATTTTACGACCTATACGCTTTACGGTAATGTATCTTATTTCAACCCGTACCTCATCGATGTCATCGGAATCAATCCGAACGCTTCCAGTATCTATTCGGTGATCCGAACCTATGGTGCGATGCTGATTGCTCCGGTTGGCGGAATTATGGCAGATAAGGTATTTAAATCAACTTCAAAATGGTACATCGTGGCATTCTCCATTATCGCGGCGATGTTCGCGGTGGTATTCCTCTTCGGACCGGATTCGAACCAGACCCTTGTCTGCATCTATTCGGTACTGCCGGCGATTGTCGTAATGGCGCTTTACTCGGTAACCTACTCCATTTTGAGAGAGCTTCATATTAACCCGATTGTCGCGGGAACCTGTATCGGACTCGGCTCCTGCTCCGGAAATATTGTAGACGCTATGTGGGGTCCGCTTTTCGGAAGCTTTATTGACCGTTACGGCAACCAGGGATACACCTATATCTTTGCAATGCTGATCGGCGTTTGCTTCCTGGGGATTGCCAATGCCTTCTGGGCGAGATCGCATGACAGAAAATGTCGTGAGGGCAAGAGAGTTATGCGGGTCGGCTAAGTCGGTCGGACTTTCGGGATAAGAAATTTCCAAGGGTGAGACCTTGCAGATAAACTTGCAGA
>CAKQWL010000132.1 GCA_934278965.1 uncultured Clostridia bacterium
GGATATGGTATACTGTTACTTGTATATCATGAATCATCCACTATAAACCATAAGGCAGGTGATATTTTTGAGTGACGATTCCAGACAGGACAAGGATCGCGAAATTGATGATTTCTTCGCCCAGTTCGATGAAATCGCCGAAGGATTCAACAAAGAAGAATCTTCTGACGGCCTTTCCGCCGAAAACAATACATCCGACCACGGCATAAGCGACGAAGAGAAGGATGCGGCCATCGCAGAATTCCTGGACAGCGAAACCGCGCCGAGAAAAACTCGCAGCGAGCGTCTCGCGGAAGAGCGTGCACAGCGCAAGAGCCGCAGTCATTTTTCATCGGCGGCTTCCCGACTGACTGAAGGCGCCGGGAGTCTGTTGTCCAAAATTTCGAATAAAGCGAAGGAGGAATTTCTCCTTGACGACACCGGATCGGAAGAAGCAATGCCGCTTTCAGAAGAGCAGAATATGACAGGAACGAAAAAGAGAAAAAAGAAAAAATATAAACTGAATGTACCGAAACTGATCCGCTTCTGCGTCTGCGTTTTCCTTGCATTAACGCTTTTTATCGGTGCTTACGCCGCTATTATCATCATTCGGGCGCCGGAAATCAACCCGGACAACATTTATACCATGCTGTCCCAGAGTTCCATGCTTTATGATGAGGACGGCAATGTTATCGCAGCGGTCGGAAGCGGCGAAACCCGTACAAATATTGAGTATGAAGCGCTCCCGGACAACCTTGTCAACGCTTTCATCGCGATTGAAGACAAGACCTTTTGGGACCACAACGGTTTCAATGTAATCCGTATTTTCGGCGCGATCCGTGATGCGATCGTCAGCGGCGGCCGGATCAGCGGTACCAGTACCATCACGCAGCAGCTCGCCCGAAATGTCTATCTGACAGAGTCCCGCGAAGAGCGTTCTCTCGAAAGAAAGATTTCCGAGGCCTATTATACGGTTTTGATCGAAAAAGCTCTCAGCAAAGAACAGATTCTTGAGGCCTATCTCAATACAATCAATCTGGGCTTTGATTCTTACGGTGTCCAGACTGCTGCACAATCCTATTTTTCCAAGGATGTCGATGAACTGGATCTGATCGAATGCGCGGCGCTTGCCTCGCTTCCGAAAGCACCGTCCGGCTTTGCGCTGATCAAAAAACTGAATCCGGAGGATGTCGATCCGGAGAACCATATCATTATTTATGAAGGAACCGATTTTACCTATGTTTATAACGGTGATGCTTCCGAAAAAAGGCGGCAGCAGACACTTTACAACATGTGCAGCCAGGGCATGATTTCCGAGGAAGAACGGGACGCTGCGCTCGCCGAGAATCTTCTGGATCACATGAATCCGAACATGCGGAGTCTGACGCAGATCTCTTCCTACTTCTCGGATTACGCCGTGGATCAAGTCATCCGAGATTACGCGGCCGAAAACCATCTCGAATATGATGAAGCGAAGAGCCGCGTTTACAGCGCCGGCTTCCAGATTTACACGACGATGGACTCTGACATGCAGAAGATCGTAGAGACGGAATTCTCCAACAACGCCAACTTCCCGGGTGTTGCCAATCTCAAGAAGGATTCGGACAACAATGTGCTCGGAAAGAACGGAAAGGTTCTTCTCTACGATTACAACAAGTTCTTTGACGAGGAAGGAAACTTTTACTTTTCACCGGATGAGTATGAGTGGCTTGACAACGGCGACCTGAAGCTCCTGTCCGGAAAACGGCTGAATTTCTACCAGACCTCCGTGCAGGGCAAAAGTGATGTTTCGATCGAGTTCAAGAATATGTATCTTATTGAAGACGGTGTGTTTTACAGCATTCAGGGAGGCGTTATTCTGATCCCGTCCGACTATAAGACGCGTGACAAGGATAAAAATGTCATCATTGACGCTTCACTCTTCAAGGACAATGAGTACGCAAATTACCTCCGGAAGGATTCCTCCGGTCAGCTCTTTGTCGATGTGAAGCATTACGCGCTGAAGCAAAAAGTCGTACAGCCTCAGGCGGCCATGGTCATTACCGATTATAAAACCGGTCATGTCAAAGCGATGGCCGGCGGGCGGAACACTGTAGGCGTACAGCTCTTCAACCGTGCCGTTAATCCGCGCCAGCCGGGTTCCTCCATTAAGCCGATCGCGGTCTACGGTGCAGCGCTTCAGCAAAGTGTCGAGATCATGAACGGCGGCAGTACACCTTCGTTCAGCACTTATGATAACGCCGGAAATCCGGTTGGAAATTCCTACGGAAAGTACTTCACCGCAGCGTCCGTCATTGATGACGCGCCGCTTGTCGTAAACGGTAAACAGTGGCCGAAAAACTGGTATTCCGGCTTCCGCGGGCTTTACACCCTTCGTACATCCGTACAGCAATCGGTCAATGTCAATGCGGTGAAAGTCATGCAGCAGGTCGGTGTGGAATATGCTGCGGATTTTGCCGAAAAGCTCGGTGTCAGCTCCATTGCACGCAGTGGGGATACGAACGATATGAATGCTGCGGCGCTGGCGCTCGGCGGTATGTCAAAGGGAATCTCTCCGCTGGAAATGGCAAGTGCGTACGGCACTTATCCGAACGGCGGCACCTATTTGGAACCGATTATCTACACCCGCGTCACAAACAGCCGCGGTGATGTCATCCTGGAGAAGAGCTCTCACTCAACGGAAGCCGTGGATCCGGGGGTTGCCTTTATCATGACAGATATCCTGAAGAGCGTTGTGAGCGAAGGTCTTGGCAGCGGTGCCTCCATCGGCACACAGCCGGTCGGCGGTAAGACCGGTACCACAACCGACAACTACGACGCCTGGTTTGTCGGATTTACTCCGCAGTATGCCGCTGCTGTATGGATCGGAAACGATGTTAATATCGAGCTGTCGAGAGGTTCGGCCGCTGCTTCCTCCGTCTGGAGCAAAGTGATGAAGCAGGTATGCGCCGGACTGGAAACAGGCTCCTACCCATCGCAGCCGGAAAATGTCATTGCACTGGAGATTGATACAAAGAGCGGACTTCTTCCGACGCAGCTTTCTTATCTGGATGATCGCGGCACGGTGCGTTATGAATATTTTGTCAAGGGTACCGAACCGACAGAATCCGATAACGTCCACAAGTATGTTACCGCATGCTCTTACACGGGGTATCTTGCGACGCCTTACTGCACCGCGACCTACTCCCGCTTCGGGACAATGCGTCCTTACGCAGTAAATCCGAGTGTCGGCGATATCTCCTACGAACTTCCGCACTATTACTGCAACCTCCACAATCCGGATTCTTCCCGTTATCCGATTGATCCGCAGCACGGCGGAAACGGATCTGCCGTTACAGGGGACGATATCAACTCCGATATTTCGGAACCGGACCTTCGGGACCCTGAGATTACAGATCCGCCTGCTGACAACGGCGGCGGTACGACCCATACAGATCCGCCGATCATTGACGCCCCGCCGGATTGGCTGTAAAGACGAAAATCCCACCGCCATTTGCGTAATGGACAAATGGTTGGACGAATGCACCATGCAAAATATCGCCATCGAAAAGAATCTCTCAGAGACCGCCATTGCCGTCAAGGCAATGAATGTTCTCATCCCAATCAAAAATTGATTCGGCAAATGGACGGCGTATGCCTGCCTCCATATCACTGCACCGGGAACACAGTACGACTGTGTGACACGTTCCTTTGCACCGAAATGCAATGCAGCGGAGGATCCCGTTTGCGGAGGCATATTAAAATATCGTGCCCGGCTTCTCAGCCTTCACTCATTCATTATCTGTCCGAAGCCTAAAAAAAGAGTACGAAATCGAATTTCGTACTCTTTTTTCTTACCTCTGTTCTTTTCCTATTTCTTCTTATCCTAAGAGTGCACTGTCCTGCGCAAAGCTTTCGCCGCTTGCTTCATAGAATTTGGCCAACAGACGCTCCACGGTGAGATTCTTTTTCTCTTCTCCACAGATATCAAGAATCACTTTTCCGTCCGACAACATGATCAAACGGTTTCCGTAAGCGATTGCATTATTCATGTTATGCGTGATCATCAGCGTCGTCAATTGGTTTTCCTTCACGATTTTATCGGTGATTTCAAGCACCTTTGCCGCTGTTTTCGGATCCAGCGCCGCAGTATGCTCATCCAGCAAAAGCACTTTCGGAGTTTGCAGGGAGGCCATCAAAAGCGTCAGTGCCTGCCGCTGTCCGCCGGACAGCAAACCGATCTTTGTCTTCAGACGGCTTTCCAAACCAAGGCCGAGATCCGCCAGCTTTTCACGATAAAATTTCCTTTCTTCCTTCGTGATAAACCATTTCAGGCTTCTCACCTTTCCACGCCTCAGCGCCAAAGCCAGATTTTCCTCAATCTGCATTTCAGACGCAGTTCCGAGCATCGGGTCCTGGAAAACTCTTCCCAGATATTTTGCTCTCTTGTGTTCCGGCATCTTCGTCACATCACTGCCGTCAATCAGCACCTGTCCGGAATCCGGTCTCCACAATCCGGCGATCGCGTTCAGCATCGTACTTTTGCCGGCACCGTTTCCGCCGATCACCGTTACAAAATCACCCTTCTCCAGCTTTAAAGAAAGATTATTCAGAGCCACTTTCTCGTTAATCGTTCCGGGATTAAAGGTCTTGCAGATATTCCTCAACTCAAGCATTCTCCTGTACCTCCTTTCCCGAAGTCCCATGTGCATGCCGTTTCTTCCCCGCAAAATACTTTCCTTTCAGGTACGGAATCGCCAGGAAAATTGCCACAATGATCGCCGAAAGAAGTTTCAGCAGCTGCGCGTCCAATCCTCTCCAGATGACTACCTGAAGCACCATGTAATAGATGATCGATCCGAATGTCACGGCTAAAAGCTTCAAGGAAAAATTGCGGAAAATCCGCCCGAAAATCGCATCTCCTATAACCACCGCCGCAAGTCCGATAACAATCGCTCCGCGTCCCATATTGACATCCGCAAATCCCTGATATTGCGCCAGAAGCCCTCCGGCAAGCGCCACCAGCGCATTCGACAGCATAAGCCCGATTACCCGATTTGCTTCCACATTGATACCCTGCGCACGGCACATGGCTTCATTGTTTCCGGATGCCCGGAGCGTACAGCCGAATTCCGTTCCGAAGAACCAGTACAGCGCCGCAATAATGACCACGACGATAACCGCCGTAATCAAAATCGTATTCTCAAGGAGCGGCACATTTCTTATGTTTCGGAGAGACACCAGCAGATCGTAATTGTTCGAATTGATCGGCTGATTTGCGCGATCCCCCATGATCTTTAAGTTGATCGAGTAAAGTCCGAGCTGTGTGAGAATTCCTGCAAGAATCGCCGGAATTCCAAGCGCCGTATTCAATAACCCGGTTGCAGCTCCCGTCAGCATCCCAATAATCAGTGCTGCGAGAAGCGAAACGGTATTGCTGTAACCGGAAAGCATCATCATAATGCAGACTGCCCCTCCCGTACAAAGGGATCCGTCTACCGTCAGATCGGCGATATTCAGTATCTTATAAGTGATGTAAATGCCAATCGCTGCAATGCCCCAGATAAGGCCCTGCGCCACAGCACCCGGCAAACCGTTGATCAGCGCGACAATATCCATAATAACCTCCGTTTTTTCGTGGCTCTAAAGCTTCATCCTATTTCTCAATTGCTGTGTATCCGTCCGGAACGGTGATTCCCAGTTCTTCACAGATTTCCGCATTGTATTTCTTCGTTACTTCCGGCGCGTAAGAAATCGGCATTGTTGAAATGTCCGCTCCTTCGGCAAGGATTTCCGCTGCCATAACACCCGTCTGGTAACCGATATCATAGTAGCTGATCGAAAGTGTTACTGTACCGCATCCGCTGCAGATTCCTTCCTCTCCCGCTACAACAGGGACCTTTGCCGGACGGCAGATATTGTCGATAATTCCGGTATTGTTCGCCGCAGTGTTATCGGTCGGAATATAGATCAAATCTGCATTGGAAACTGCCGATGTGACAACTGTTGCAATATCGTTCGAATCCGCAAAAGAATACGGTGTGCATTCATAACCGAGACTTGTCAATTCTTCTGTCATGACATCAATCTGATACTGAGAATTCGGTTCACCGGAGCAATAAACGAGTGCAACCTTTTTTGCATCCGGGAAAACTTCCTGGATCATCGCTGCCTGTCCATCCAGCGGCGCAAGGTCGGATGTTCCCGAAACATTGCCGCCTACCGTTCCGTTAAAATCATCCAGCTTCAGCGCAACTCCGTATTCTGTGATGGATGTTCCGAGAATCGGAATGGTATCCGTTCCGGAAACTGCCGCCTGAAGTGCCGCCGTCGCGTTTGCCATGATCAGGTCTACATTAGACGAAACAAAATTGTTGATGATCGTTGTGCAGTTATTGGACTCTCCCTGCGCAAGCTTTACATCCACTTTCACATTTTCAGCGCCGAGATTTTCATTTACTGCGTCAATGAATCCCTGCGTCGCCGCATCCAGCGCCGGATGCTCTACCAACTGGCAGACCCCGATTGTATACTGTGCGTCCGTACCGTTATCAGACCCGCCCCCGCAGGCTGCGAGTCCCAGCACCATCATTGCTGTTAAAACACATGCAAGAATCTTTTTCATACTATTCCTCCTGAAATTCAATAAAATTTTTAAGATATAAAAACGGCTGCTCCCAACAGGACGCAGCCGTGATTAACAAAGTTTGAAATTTATCTGATCGAACCGGCATGCACGCCCCGCATTATGAAGTTTTTCTTTGGCAGCATAAAGTAGCTTACGTAATAGTAAGCGCTAAAGCCGAAAAAGAAAACTGCACTCATCATCATCTGCATCGCCATCGTCCGTCCTTATTTTAGTCCTTTCCCCAAATTTGTCTGTTTTTATTGTGACTTTCAACAAACCTCGTAGCTAATGTACTACTTTCATCTGTCAGTGTCAACCCCTTTTTTTCTTTTCTTGATATTTTATTTTGACACAAACAGCAGGTTTTTATCCGATGAAAAATTCATAATGTTGTACAGAAGAAGGGCATCGGTCACATGGTATTCCTGAATAAGGGGATCCAGGCTTTTCCGATAATACCGAGGATCAACTGCAACAATGCGGTCAAAATCCGACACAAGAAACGGAATAAAACAGTTCGCAAAAGAATCCCGAATCACTAAGAGGCACCTTCCCTGCTCGCTTTCTTCATTTTTGTCGATCACCAAAACCGGATGGTTTCCGGAAAGAAAGTACGCATACTGATCCTTCTTTCCGAGATATTCTTCATCATACAGAGAGCTTCGCTCGTCTATACATTGAAGCGCCGCATCAAAAATACGCATCGTAACTCGATCCGTCCAATTTTCGGATGCCGCATCTTTCTCGATCGTAAAGATTTCATCCTTGGAGGAAGTCCTTCCCGGCGCCTTCGAATAACTTGTACCAAGAAAATCCGTTCCCTGTACCGTCACCCGGAAGCCGTCCTCCTCCGGCGTCCTGATCTGTCGCAGATCCAAAATGCCCTTCTCGGAAAGGATTTCCTCCTGATAGTGACGATAGGCATAATAAGCCCCCAGGGTTGTCCAATGATGATCCGAACGATAATAAATATATTCCCGCCGATGTAAAGAGAGAATTTCCTGCGTATCGCAGAAAGTTCCGCTGAAGCGCTCCCGTATCAGACGGATGGCTTCTTTTTGATCCGGTACCGGCGCATGCTCCGGCAAATTTTCACGCTCCACTTCGGCGGCCGTCGGTGCAATCAACGCCGTGAGCGCAATCCCGTACTCCCTTTCAAAATGCTGCTGCAAAGCGGATGCTGCGTCAATATTGCGAGAGAGCTGCTTCCAATCGATCTCTTCGATGGGGAACAGCATATCCTTCTTTCCAAAATAAACATTTCCGTTATCTTTCCTGCCAATCAGGCGATCCCCCGCCGTCTTCCACGCCATCATCGTATCCCGGCCCATGATCTGATCCTGAACATATGCTTCAAAATCCTGCTCAAAGCTCCCATTCAAGACTCGCTGCACCGTCATTTCCGGTGTCTGCGCCAAGGCCCGATTTTCATTTTCGGAAAACGCCCGATCTCCGCGTACAAAAGAGAGCAACGGAAAAACAAGCAAAAAAGAGAGGAAAATCGCAATTGCCGCGACATCCGCACTTTTGCCGCGCTCTCTTCGGCCCTTCTTTTGATTGGATTCCAAGTTCATTTCCTCCCTCCGAGTATATTCTTCACCATGCTTCTTTGCGGATCAAACGAAATTCCCACGGGAATCAAAAACGGAAATACAGGAACGGATTGTAGGTCGATGCTGTGATATATGCCGAAGAAACATACAGCAAAAGCAGAAGCAAAAGATTTTCGGCCATCTGTCCGAGGCATACAACTTTCTTGTTTCTGTTCCGAGTTTTGTTCTCATCGCCGCTCTCATTCCAATTTTCTCTTAAAAGCAGCCATCCCTTTGCCGGAAGATCCGTACTCCCGACGGCAAGCACAAGGAGAAGCAGCGCATTCCCCGAAATCAGATAAAGTGCCTGTTCATCCAGCCAAATACCGTTTCCGCCGAACATCGCGCCGAGATAAGAAAATGCCTCTGCCGCGCTGTCCTTCGAAAAAATCACCCAGCTTAAAATCACCAAAAACATCGTATAAACCCGTCGAATCACGATCGGGCAGCCTTCCAGTATTCGAAGCAGAAAAAGCTTCTCCGCTGTAAGAATCACCGCAAAATAAAGTCCCCAGCAAATAAAATTCAAACCGGCCCCATGCCACAATCCGGTGAGAAACCACACAATCGCAATATGAAGGATCTGTCGGAAGAGACCGCACCGGTTTCCGCCGAGCGGAATATAAACATATTCCCGGAACCAGCTTCCGAGTGAAATATGCCATCTTCGCCAAAATTCCGTGATCGAACCCGAAAGATACGGATATTTGAAATTTTCCGGGAACACAAAGCCGAACATTTTACCGAGTCCGATCGCCATATCGGAATATCCGGAGAAATCAAAATAAATTTGAAAAGTAAATCCTAAGATTCCGATCCAGGCGGATACCGCTGAAATTTCCGCTGTCTGGCCGGCTGCCGCGTCCCAAAGAAGACCCGCCTGATTGGCCAGCAAAACCTTTTTGCCGAGACCAACCGTAAAACGCCGAACACCAGAGGCGAACAGTGCCGCGGAATGCTGCCTTTCGTGCAGATCATGTTCGACACTTTGAAGCCGTACGATCGGTCCCGCAATCAGCTGCGGAAACATCGCGATATAGACGGCAAAATCAAGCCCGTTCTTTTGAACACGCACCCTCCCATTATACAGATCCGCCAGGTAAGAAAGCGCCTGAAAGGTATAAAACGAAATGCCGACCGGCAGCGGCAGATGCAGCTGCGGTGCCGCTGTACCGAAAATATGGTTTACGGTCAGAATTAAAAAATCCGCATATTTGAAAAAAGCAAGAAGCAGCAGATTCACTGCCAACGCTGTGCCAAAAATGATTCTGCGTTTCCTCTGATTCTTCCGGGCATCCAGTACGCGCCCGGCCCCGTAATTGAAGAAAATTGAAAACAGCATCAGCGCAATATACACCGGCTCGCCCCACGCATAGAAAAAAAGGCTCGCAGTCAGCAGAATGATATTTTTCATCCCGCATCCTGCTGCCAGATAATATGTACCGATAACGACCGGTAAAAAATAGAATAAAAAAGTAATACTGCTGAATACCACGGCTGCTCCGATCCCTTCTTTTTTCGCCCCTGTCTCTGCTGCTACTCCAGTGCTGTATTCTGATCGTCCTGCGTATCCAGATAAGCTTCAATATAACTGCTGATCGCCGTTTCCGCCTCTTCTGTGCTATTGCACACAATCATCACAACGGCATTATCCAGCTGTGTTATAATCGCATTGTCCAGCTTTGTAAGCTCCTCCGGAACATAATTTTCAAAACCTTTTTTCTGATCCTCAATCCGAAGCTCAATCGAAGAAGCGACAAGGAGAGCCTCTTCATCCCCATTGACCGTGAACACAGCAATCTCCTCCGCAGTAGCCCCTGTGCTCATATAAACCACCGCATCGGTTACAGCGTCCTGCTCCAAGTCGTAAAGACTGAGTGCAAGATCCTGATCTACTTTTGTCATTTCATCCTCAAAGGTGATGTTGTCATACAGATATTCGGCCAGAACCGCCGCGTCCGTTTTTTCTTTGTACGGATCCGAATCACCGTCTGTTCCACCGCATCCGCAGCACGCAGCCATCAGGAAAGCGACCAGTATCCATACCGTTACTCTGCTGTACATTCTTTTTCTTGTTCTGTCCATTCTGTTGTCCATGCTCCTTTTCTCTTTTCCTTCTTTTCTTTCTTCTTTTTAGGTGCCCTTATTCCGATAATTCCGCGATCCGAGCCGCCCAAAGCTTACAGTACTCACTCTTAAAATGAACGCCGTCCGTCGTTGCGTCCGGAAGCAAGGCTCCGTCATCGCCGATTAAAGGCTGATCCGCATTTAAGTATACTGCCCCGGTATTCTCCGCCACCGTCACAAGATGTGTATTGTACCAGTAAATCTGGTTGTTATTCTCTACCGTATCCCGCTCGGATTTTTCCGCCGTCACCGGGATCAAAGCCTGCACATAAATCACGGCATTGGGTTGATCCTTTTGAATCTCACGAATTAAAGTTTCGTAATCCTCCGTAAAACGGTCAATATAAACCCACCCCAGTTCATTCAATCCGAGACTGATATAAACCTTTGAATAATTTTTAAGCGTGAGCTGTTCATAAATCGTACGCTTATTTTTCCCGCTTCCGACCCTTTCACCGTTTAAAATCCGGTCAATGGACAGCGACTTGGCACAGAAAAAATCCGCGTTCGTAATTCCGGAGTACAAAGAAAGCCCCTCTGTTCTGGAATCACCGATTAAAAGCGCATCCTGAAAGACCGTATACGTATTTTCCTCTGATTCTGCCGCGTTCCCTGCACGCTCATTTTCAGCGCGGCCTGCGGAATCTTCAGTTTCCAAAAGCGGCTCCAAGACAGTTTTCTTTCCGTTATCCGAATGTTTTTCACTTTTCTCTCCGCCCGAATCAGAATCCGCCTCCTCTGCACGATTTGCCGGATCTGTTGTTTCCCCGGATGTCTTTTGCTCTTTCTTTTCCTCAGATTGAAGCGCTCCTGCCTGGACAGACTCACCCAGATTCGCGTCCGGCAGCGTTTTTTCTTTTCCCCCGAAATCACAAAAAACCAGCACAGCCCCTGTAATACAGAAAAACAGCAGCAGCCCTGTCAATACAGTCTTTTTCTTCATCCCGCACCTCATCTGTCAA
>CAKQWL010000133.1 GCA_934278965.1 uncultured Clostridia bacterium
CCTAACGAATTCTTTGGTACTGCCAACCAGCTGCGGAAGCGCCGCACGAAGTTGCTCCACTGTCTGATATTCGTAAAACGGCAGGTTATCCCTTGTATATCCAATTTCTCACGGATCGTAGCGATACCCCAGGTTTCCGTCGACGTCCACCGTACGCACTCCGGCAAACATATCAACCAGACCAAACGCCTTTCTTTCGCAAACCTCCTTTTTAAAATCAGCCATTGAACCACTCGCTACCCAGTCCTCAGTCGATTGAAGCATATACAGCAGTCTTTCTCCCTGTTTAGGAAATGACCCGGAGTCCTCTATGACGGTATGAATTTCTTTTCCCTCCGCCCCAACAGAATAAATTTGTATCTTATCACCCTTTTTAACTGAGCCGAGCAAAGACTCCTCCACAAGGAACTCCATAAAGGTTATCCATCTGCCAGATTCTGTCGGGTCTTTACTCGAAAAAAACATCGGCGTCATTGAAACGATCGTTCCGGCAACAACGACATCCGTTTCTTTCAAAACCGCCTCCGGAAAATGCCGCAGGTAGTAGCTTTCATAGAATTCTATGATTCCCGAAGACGTCTTTGGAATGTTTGCCGCACTTGTTCCCTTACACCCAACGAGAGCCGCCGAAAGAAAAAGCGTCAGAATAAATTCAGTCGTTCGCAGCAGCTTCTTTTTCATTGCAATTCTCCTTTTCTAATTAAATTTCGTGATGCGAAACGCCGACAACATCCGCAATTTGCGGCTTTCCAACTCATTATACCTGCATTTTATTTGAATTTCCGCATCATGTCAATTGTTCGATTCTACGAAGATTTCGTGCTTTTTTGTCTATTATAGACAATTATAGAATTACAAAAAACGGCAGCCGCGCTTTTTTCAAAGCATAGCTGCCGGACTTAATGTAAAAAATTATTTGTTCACCGCATGAAGGATCCGCTCAACGGCGTTCTGGATGACGTACTCCTTGTAACCGTCGGCATGTCCGGGGCTGCCGAACACGCGCATCTTCTTGAGCGTGGCCTGCTTGACTGCCTCGGTAATGTTCGGCATCAGATCGGTCATGCCGAGACCTGCCTCAAAGTAATCATGAGCCGTCTTGGCAGACGCATTATTGATATCGGTAAAAATGTTTACCTTGGAAATTCCGTTCGCAATCGCATGGCGGAAATCGTCATCCGAAAGACCGGAACCGCCGTGCAGAACAAGCGGCGTTTTTACGATGCTCGCGATTTCGGCCAGACGGTCAAAATCAAGCTTCGGCTTGCTTTTGTAAGCGCCGTGTGCAGTACCGATCGCAACGGCCAGAGCGTCCACCTCGGTAGCTTCGGCGAAAATTTTCGCTTCCATCGGGTCGGTATAAATGCTCTTGTCGCCCTCTCCGCTGCCTTCTGCGCTGCTGCTGTTGGCGCCGACGTGCCCCAGCTCTGCTTCCACGGAGATTCCGTGGTCGTGCGCAAACTTGACCATCTGTGCAACTTCCTTCACGTTCATATCATAGCTGAGCGTGGAGCAATCGTACATTACAGAAGAGAAGCCCAGTGCGATCGCCTTGTGAACACGGTCTTTGGTCAGGCCATGGTCAAAGTGCAAAACCACCGGAACGGACGCTTTCTTTGCCAGCGGAACCAGCATGGGAGCCAATTCCTCCAGACTGGAAAACGGAAGCAGCACCTCTGCCGTGCCGATGATGACGGGAGACTGCGCCTCCTCGGCTGCCGCAATAACGCCCTTCGCCATTTCAAGGTTGACGGTGTTGAACAGGCCGACAGCATACTTCTTCTTTTTAGCGTCCTTCAGGACTTCGTTCAGTGTTACCAGCATAAGCGTTGATCCTTTCTTTCATTTACCGCATCGGCACCTTCGCTCTTCCCGCAGGACAGGAAAAGCGAACGCGTCCTCCTGCCAAACGCGGATCTACGGGGGATCGATCCGGTTAATTTAATTGCACTCCGCGGTCAGCGGGCCTGCCAGCTCCTTGAGGTAGAACAGCTTGCCGGGCAGGGTGGGGATGAACGTGGAGGTGATATGCATATCGGGGCCGTAA
>CAKQWL010000134.1 GCA_934278965.1 uncultured Clostridia bacterium
GGGTAAACAGGGTATTCCTGATATGAAGCGTCCGATTATGATCTCCGAAATCCTCGCCTGTCAGGAGCAGCTGTCCCACATGGATATCATAATCCATAAAATACTCTTTATAAGCCATCATCAGTTCTACCTGCCCGATTGCGCAAAGCGCCTGCTTATAATTGATATCACCGCGCCGGCTCCACTTATTGATAGCACCGACACCGCAGATTCCCGCACCGGAAGAAACGATGATCACCTGCTTGCCCTGATCCATCAATTCTTTCACCTGGGAGGCAATGTTGTGGAGGATCTGCTTATTCACCATGCCGTGTTCATCCGAAAGGACATTGCTTCCGATTTTTAGTACAATCTTTCGTGACTGTCTTATTACATCACTTGTCTTACTCATTGATTCTTTTCCTCAATCCAATTCATTCCAAACGGCAGTGCGAGCCGTCCGTAACGGTTTAACGGCTTATTATACCATATTCTTCTGAAAAATACAAAAGAAACCGCCCCGAAAATATCAGAGCGGCCGATGGTTCTTATAAAAACACAGCCTTATCGTCTATCGCTGTTCAACGATCAGTTTGATCGCGGTCCTCTCTTCTCCCTCGATTTGAATGTCTGTAAATGCCGGTACACATACGACATCGAAACCGCTCGGTGCCACAAACCCCCGGGCAATGGCGACGGCCTTAATCGCCTGGTTCAACGCGCCCGCTCCGATTGCCTGGATTTCTGCCCCGCCTCTTTCTCTCAACACTCCTGCAAGTGCACCTGCAACCGAATTCGGACTCGACTTCGCCGATACTTTCAATACTTCCATTTTTCTTTCCCCTTTCAATAATGCTTGTTTAACTGTTTCCCGGAGGACCGTCTGTCCTCTTTGCAGTTTCTATTATATCGAAGATTGTTTCTGTTTCACAGCGCCATTCGTTCGCCAAAAAAATCTTATTTTAGTTTTTTTTCGACAAATACTTGCAATTTTTAGACAAGTTTGGTATAGTTACATTGTGGTTATCCCCCTGATAACCTCATTAATCTCTAATCCCAATACCCCTTTTGAACAAAACAGACTGCTCCCCTGCAGTCTGTTTTGTTTTCCGCACTATGCAGATCCGCGTGGAAATGGTATAATGAATCTCGAGAATCAGCACGGATAAAAATATTTTTCGACTCGAAGGAGGCACGAATACATGGTAAAAATAGCAGTTATCGACGGACAGGGAGGCGGTATCGGACGCGCCATTGTGGAAAAACTTCGCTCCGAGATCCCGGAATGCCGCATCATCGCCCTCGGAACCAATGCCGTCGCAACCGGACAAATGCTGAAAGCCGGTGCCGATGACGGCGCTACCGGCGAGAACGCGATTGTCCGCAGCGCACCGCGTGTAGATATCATCTGCGGTGTGATCGGAATTCTCAATGCCAGCTCTATGATGGGTGAATTGACCCCTCTTATGGCATCTGCTATCGGTGAAAGTGAAGCGTTCAAGGTCCTCCTGCCAATCAACCGCTGTCATATTCATGTTGTCAGCGTAAATGAGCTTCCGCTCGGAGAACACATTGCGAACGCAGTTTCCGTTATTCGCCGATATATCCAAAGCCCCTGCTGAACTTCAAAAGCCAAAAATAAAACACGCAGACCCGGATTCTTTCCCAATCTGCGTGTTTTTTATTTTTTCTCTGTCGAAAAGCCTAAAGATCCCGGAACTTAAAAGTACTCCTGCCCTCTGCATAATCTCCGACGATCTGTCCGTTTCCGGTCAGCCGGTACTTATAAGTCACCAGACCGTCTACGCCAACCGGCCCGCGCGCATGCAGCTTTCCGGTGCTGATGCCGACCTCCGCCCCGAATCCGTAACGGAATCCGTCCGCAAAGCGCGTCGAGCAATTGCGGTACACACCGGCACTGTCTACATAAGTCATAAACCGTTCCGCCGCTTCATCATCTTCGGTCACGATGCAGTCTGTATGATGGGAGCCATATCGGTTAATCAGGCGAATGGCTTCTTCCAAATCCTCCACGATCCGCACCGTCAGGATATAGTCCAAATACTCCGTACGCATATCCTCCTCTTCCGCTCTATCGCAGGAAATGATCTTCTGCACATCCGAGAATCCCTTGAGCCGGATCTTTCCCTTTGCCGCCTCTGCCAGAAGCGGCAGCACCGTCTCCGCGGCATCCCGATGGACGAGAAGCGTCTCTGCCGCGTTGCACGCTGCGACATACTGCGTCTTTGCATCCAGAATGATGCGAACGGCCTTCTCCGCGTCCGCATCCTTATCCACATAAATATGACAAACACCATCCGCATGTCCCATCACCGGAATCCTGGAATGTTCCATGATATATCGAACAAATGCATTGCTCCCGCGCGGAATGATCAGATCCACCGAATCATCGCATTCCAGAAGCGCGTTGATGCCGGCGCGATCCTCAATCAGATTGGCAAACCCTTCCGGAAGTCCCGCTTCGCAGCCGGCGCGGTGAACGATATCAAACAGTACCCGATTGGTCCTCGCCGCCTCACTGCCGCCTTTCAAAATCGAGCAATTCCCACTCTTGATGCAAAGTGCGGCAATCTGAACCAGCGCATCCGGGCGCGATTCGAAAATGACACCGATGACTCCGATCGGACAGGTAACCTTTTCAAGAATCAGCCCGTCGTCCAGCATCCTCCGAAAAACGGTATTTCCAATGGGGTCCTTTATCCGAACCAGACTGTCAATCCCGGCCGTCACATCCGCCAGCTTATGTTCATCAAAGGTCAGACGCCCCATGATCGGCCCTGCAAGCTCTTCTTGTTCTCCCCGAAGGAGATCCTCCCGATTGGCCGCGAAAATTTCTTCTTTTTGAGCAAGAAGCGCCTCCTTTATCGCAAGAAGTGCTTTATTCCGAACTTCTCCGCTCACTGCGCCGAGCTTCATGGCATCCGCTTTAATCTCCCGCGCCTTTTCTCTGTAATCCATATCCTATTCTCCTCCGTCATCTTTTGTCTGTGTCGGTGTCTGCGCTCCGTTTCCGTACCACTCGATCGGCGCAGGCCCCATCAAAATCGTTTTTCGGATGTACATCATCCCATCCTCTTTGGTGTGTACACGCCACGCAACCAGCGACAGTCTGCTGTTTTCCAGCTCAATACAGGTAATTCCCCGCGGATGCATACAGCACCCGGTATTAAAATACGACCCTTCTTCCGGCCGCGGGAATCTGGGCCGGTGGGTATGGCCGCATATGATAATCTCATTATGCGCCTGATTCCATTTTGTATAATTTTTTTCGACCTTATGACGCTTTCGCCGGCTCTTTGCCGGACTCGCCGCATATCGAAAGCCGACCAGGTGGAGAAATCTCCAGAAAAACCGTACCCCGAGAAGGGTCAGCGGCGCCATCTGATCATTCAGAAAGTCCCCCTGATGCCCGTGCACCACGAAGATATTCTGCCCCGTCTCCCTGTGCGAAAGGAGCAGCGCCTCATAGACCGTAATCCCCGGAAACAAATCCTTATAAGTTCCCTCGTACTCATCATATACACGGTACAGCGTTTTTTCCACATTTTTCGGCTTTGAAAAACAAATATTATGATTGCCGAACAGCATGTAGAGCCGTCCCTCATCATAAAATTTTTTCAGGCGGTTGAATGTCACCGCGTGCGCATTCCGGATATGTTCAAACTTGGACTGCTCCCACAGTTCATCACCGTCTCCTACCTCAACGTAAGTATACCCTTTGTTGTAATAATCGCTGAGCGCAAAATTATAAATATGCTTGTTCCTCCCGAACTCGTCCGAAAGGCTGTCATCCCCCCGGTGAGTATCGCTGAAAAATACAAACTTCGACGAATCGTCAAACGGCACCCGATGTGCCTTCTGATAGACTTCATCGAGGCGGCTTGTTGTACGCAATCTAAAGCACCTCCAGTATTCTTTTCAAAAACAGGCGGACAAACTGATTGATCTCCGCATACTGATACTCCGCCCCCTGCCGCACTACCAAAAAACCGCTGGCGTAGAACGGTGATTCGGCAAGCTCCGAAATTTCCGGCAGCAAATGCTCCAGATCCAGGAAAAGAAGCTCTCCTTCTCTGCGAAGCGGCACCGATACAAAGAACTCCGACCGTCCGCCGTCAAACTCAATATCGCAGTCCCGCTCAAAAGACGCGTAAGAATAATAACTGCGCGGCGCTCTTCGCTGCACACCGGAAACGATCAATCGGCCGCCGGCAGATGACGCCCCGACCCGGCTGCTGCTCCCGCCGGAAGCTTCGATGCGAATGCTTTTCACTGAAAGGTCTCCGACCGGAAACCCAAGATTCGCCATCGCCCGATGCACTTCCGCTTTTCGCACAATCGGAACGAGCCTTGCCAGCTGCAGGACATCGTCCCCATTGTGCAGCAGGATCTTATTCAGCACCTCCGGCTCCCTGCGGATCTCCCAGCGCTCGTAAAGCTCTACGCTTTCTCCGCCGTCAATCCGGTCACTCCTGTCGTTCCAAAGCCCGAAAAAGTTTTCAACCGTTTTCTGCTTCAAGTTGGGCAGGATTTTTCGAAGATCAGAAAATTTATTTAAGATTCGATAAAGATCCAGATTATGCGGAAGATCATAGACAGCATCCAGACCGTACTGCGCCGCGCGATACCGGATGAACGGAAGATCAAACCGTGTTCCATTATAGGTCACGACAGCATCCAAGCCGGATAACGCCGCAAGGCACCGCTCCAGCGCATGTTCTTCCTCATGCCGCGATTCCGCGAAAAATTGCTCCACCCGAAAAGGTCCCTCCGGAAAACCGCCGGACACGCTGCGTCCGATCCCGCCCAGAATAAAAGCAGAGCACTCCGGTGAGAGCCCGGTCGTCTCGATATCGAAGACCCCTACCCGCAAGCCATCAAAATACGGCCGAAGAATCCCCGGAAACGCTGAAATTATTTCATCATTGTTCTCTTTGAAAATCATATCCTGATTATAGCACAGATTTTTCGAAAAAGAAAGGACCGCGGCGATGCCGCGATCCTTTTCTTCCTCATCTTCCGATTTCTTTGCTGTCTGCCGGCCACCGGCTTCAATCTGCCCTTTTTCCGGCCGGCCACCGGTCCGCCAGCTCCGATCAGCCCTCAATCGCAATATACTTCTTCTGCTCTGCCTGCGGCAGCGCCTCTCTCTTCGGAACGAAAAGCTTCAGCGTACCATTCTCAAACTTGGCCTTGATATCTTCTTCTGTCACACCTTTCCCGACATAGAAGCTCCTGCTGAACGTCCCGCTGTAACGCTCACGGCGAATGTACTTCCCGTTTTCGTCCTTCTCGTCCTCGTTCTTCTTCGTGGTTGCGGTAATGGCAAGATACCCGTCCGACAGCTCAGCCTTCAGATCCTCCTTGGCAACGCCCGGCAGATCAATCTCCAGCTCATATCCGTTATCCTTCTCTTTTACATCGGTCTTCATCAAATCGTTCTTCCAATAACCCGCCGCGTTAAAGCGCGGTTCAAAAACCTCATCTAAGAAATCTCTTCCGAAAATTGTAGGCATCAACATACATCATCACTCCTTCATTCATCCATCTTTCTGTTTCAGAAATCCCAGGAGCTCGGGCTTCCCGGACATCTCGCTTCTTCCTACGCCCATTTCTGAGCCTGCCGCGTTCTCTCTGTCCGATCGCCCCGTTCCTTGCTCACCTTTATGATACCCTACTTTTTAGCACTCTAAACATGAGAGTGCTAATTTTCGTTTGTTATTTGCTTTTCGGTCAGAATTCCTTTATAATCACAGAGGGTTCTTCTCTCGAGAAAACCCCTACATTTTTGAAAAAGGAGCCTGATTTTATGGAAAAAGCAAAAGGATTCATCGCCGAGTTCAAGGAATTCATCTCGCGTGGAAGCGTGATCGACCTTGCCGTCGGCGTTATCATCGGTACTGCATTTACAGCAATTGTCAATTCTCTTGTCAATGATATGGTCATGCCTCTGATCGGCTGGCTCTTTGGCGGTATTGATTTCACATCTCTGAAATATGTGATCACGCCGGCATCAGACGGCGCTGCAGAAGCCGCAATTTACTACGGAAACTTTCTTCAAAGCATTGTCAATTTTCTGCTGATCTCCTTCGTGATTTTTACCGTTGTCAAGTTCATCAATCGTTTCCGCCGGAATGAGGAAGCGGCACCGGCCGCACCACCGGAACCGCCGGAAGAGATTCTCCTTCTCCGCGAAATTCGGGACTCCCTGAAAAAATAGCGCCGAAAGCACGGATCGCAGCATTTGAAAAGATTTTACACGGATTTTCCCATGAGGATTTTATGAAAGAGGGCACGATGTTGAAATTCCTGCCCTCTTTATTTTCTTCATTCTTACCATCGTTATTTTTCTTCTTACCTCGCCGA
>CAKQWL010000135.1 GCA_934278965.1 uncultured Clostridia bacterium
GCGGAAGGTACAAAGCTTCTGATTCTTCGATAACAAGAAGACGATTGGAAGATCCAAAGAAAAAATCGGATGAAGTATAGAAATCCTCCGCTTTGACAAGACTGAGAGTAAGAAGGTTCAAAACGGAGGATTTTTACATGGGATTTTATCGAAAGAGAAATATGATTGTTGCGGTTGTTGCGGCGGTTCTTTTTTTGGCGGCTGTTTCAGCGTACGGCGCTGGAAACGGAGCCGGAGTTCGGACGGCAGGAAATGAGCTGGAAGGCGCGGCGGCAGGGAAAAAGGTTACCGAGGAATACGGCGGGGTGCTCCGCTTTCATGTGATCGCAAACAGCGACAGTGAATATGACCAGAATGTCAAGCTGAAAGTGCGGGACCATGTTCTTGAGGTGGTTCAGGCGGAGCTCCTAAACGAAACCATGCTGCGGCATGAAGAAAATGACGGGGATACAGCGAGGCTCGGTCTGGACGAAGCAAGGGAGTTGATCGAAACGAATCTGGATGTGATTGAGGACGCGGCGCGGGAAGTGCTGGCGGAAGAAGGCGTTTCCTACGGCGCCTCCGCGGAACTGGGAGTACGCTTTATCCCGCAGAAGACCTACGGAGATGTGACTTTCCCGGCCGGAAATTATGAAGCATTGAATATTACCCTTGGAGAAGGAGAAGGGCAGAACTGGTGGTGTGTACTGTTTCCGCCGCTCTGTCTGATCGATCCGGACGGGAGTGAACTCGACGGAATCGAAACCGATCAAATTGCCGGAGGGCAGCAGGCCATCACGCTGAAATTCAAGACCAAAGAACTCTATGACGCGTGGCACTGATTTTCTTTGAAACAAACATCATTTCGACACCGTTTCTTCATAAAAACGGGGTATATTCAACTCACAGGAGGCGGTAGAAATGGAAAACGAAAGAGAAAGAAATATCAGTGAACTGTACGAGCCGCTTTGTCCGGATAATGCGGAAGCGGATCCGAAATTGAATTGCGGCGCGGAAAACGTCTGTGATGCGGAAAACATTTGTGATGCGGAAAGCCGCGTCCATACGGAAAACGGCAGCTGCGCGGAGGGCAGCAGTGTAGAAAACAGTCGGCAGGCGGAGGGCAGCGGCAGAACGGGAAGTCGCGGCGGCCGCAGAGAGAAAAAGCCGTATACTCTGACAAGAAAGGGGCTTGCTTGCATGCTTTGCGGATGCATGCTGCTTTCGGCAGTGTTTGGTTTCAGCGGAGCTTTTGCCGCACAAGCGCTGACCGGAGCCGCGGCGGGAGGAAGCTCGAAGACTTCTTCGGTTTCGGCGTCGAGCGTAGCGTACGACGGCCTGGCCGCAGTCACGGGGAGTGAGCTTTCTATCCAGGAGATCATCGCGATGAATGAAAATGCGGTCGTGGAGATCCGAACGGAGCAGGTCGCGACCGATAGCTGGATGATGCAGTATATTACGGAAGGTGCCGGTTCCGGAGTAATCATCTCAAAGGATGGGATGGTTGTTACGAACAACCATGTGATTGAGGGCGCCAGTAAAATTACCGTTCGGCTGAAAAATGGGACGGAATACCAAGCGAAGGTCGTCGGAGCAGACAGCGAGACCGATGTAGCGCTGATTTCAATCGATGCGAACGGATTGACCGCGGCTGTATACGGAAACAGCGATGAACTTGCAGCGGGGGATCTGGCGGTTGCAATCGGAAATCCTCTGGGGCAGCTGGGCGGAACCGCGACAGCCGGGATCATCAGTGCGACGGACCGTGAAATGAAGATCGACGGCAAGAGCATGACGCTTCTCCAGACAGATGCTTCCATCAACCCGGGGAATTCCGGCGGCGGACTGTTTAATCAAAAAGGAGAATTGGTCGGCATTGTTGTCGCAAAGTCCACAGGCTCCAATGTAGAAGGTCTTGGATTCGCTATCCCGATCAATACTGTCAAGGAAGTGGCACAGCAGCTTTCGGAGAACGGATATGTCAAGGGCCGGCCGGCGCTCGGCATTACCTTCGTGGATCTGACCTCCGCAAGGAATGCGATCCTCTACGGGGTGCGGAACACAGGGATCTATGTGCGTAGTCTGGACAGCGAGAACGCAAAGGCTTCCGGACTGAAAGAAGGGGACATGCTCTACTACATCAATGACACCAAAATTACGGACGCAGATACCCTTCTCGAAGCCGTGAGCAAGTGCAAGATCGGAGAAAAAGTAAAACTGACGGTCGTTCGAGGGGATGAGACCCTTGAGCTCACCTTAAAGGTCTCCGAGAAAAACAGCTGATGGCTGCACCGCGGATTGCAGACGGAATAATCATAAAAACGCGAAACGAGCGAAGCAAATAAGGAAACAAATAGGAAAGAAGACTCGTCATAGAGGAAACTATGACGATCTTCTTTTTCTTAATTTTTGATGGTTGAGGGGTTCGGATCCCTCATATTGCGCTGCGGCTTCGCTTGCTCTTTTTTCGATTTTCGGAGCTTTGAGGTACTGGCCGCGAAAAGTCGGAAAATGCGGTGTTTTCCATCGACACTTTTGCCTTTTTGCGCAGAATGTTAGAAAAAAGATAATAAGAAAGGACTGCCTCCGGGGAAAT
>CAKQWL010000136.1 GCA_934278965.1 uncultured Clostridia bacterium
AAATCCAGGTTGTAATATTTCTCAACAAAATAAATCACATCGCCATACTCATTGCATCCGAAACAGGTATACATCTGTTTCTGCTCCGAAACAACGAACGACGGGGTCTTCTCACTGTGAAACGGGCACCATCCACTGTAGTTGCTGCCCGTTTTTTTTAGGGCGACAACACGGCCGATGACATCCACAATGTTGCACCTGGACTTGATCTCTTCTGCAATATTATTCTGCGTCATCTCTGTGCCTCCTTCCCTAATTTCTTTGTACCCTGTTTATCTTCATATTCTACAAACAAACGCAATTTCCTCTATTTTTTCATTTACAATTTTTACCTGAAAAATCAAAACCACCGGCCGAGCCGATGGTCTGATTCAAAGAAGATACCGCTCGCACCGGTATCCTGCTTATTCTGCTGTTTTTTTGCTCACTTTCCTGCGAGCTTCCGGTAAAGATTCTCCGCATAGCGATCTGTCATCCCGGCAACCAGGTCTTTCACCACCTCGTTCAGGCCAAATTCTTCGATCATTTTTCTGCGCTCCGGATCCAGCTTTTCCGGATGCGTCAGATAATAATCATACAGGAAACGGATAACCTGTTCCACTTCCGCCAGATCTTCGTCCCGTTTCACTTTACTGTTCAAATAAACATTTTGAAACATAAAACTGCGAAGGCGGTTCATGCTCTCCCAGCACTGCGGACTCATGGCGATCCGGTCCCTCCCGCAGCTGTTTTCGATCATGCTCATCACCAGCGAATCAATACGCTTGCCGTGCGTGTCTCCAAGGCATTCAATGCAGTCCTTTGGCAGCTCTTCCTCCCGAATCACTCCGCTCCTCAAAGCATCATCGATGTCGTGATTGATGTACGCGATCCGGTCGCTGATTTTTACAATCTGACCCTCCAGCGTCATCGGAAGCACCGGCCCTGTATGATTCAGGATTCCGTCCCGGACCTCGCGCGTCAAATTCATACCGCGTTTGCCCGCATGGGACTCCAGCACCTCTACAACACGCAGGCTCTGTTCATTATGGCGGAACCCGCCCGGGTGAATTTCGTTTAGAACGCTTTCTCCACTATGTCCGAACGGCGTATGTCCCAGATCATGTCCAAGCGCAATCGCCTCTGTCAGATCCTCATTCAGCGCGAGCGCCCTTGCGATCGTCCTCGCAATCTGTGACACCTCGATCGTATGCGTCAGTCTTGTCCGGAAATGATCCCCTTCGGGCGAAAGAAATACCTGTGTCTTATGCATCAGGCGCCGAAAGGACTTCGAATGAATGATTCGATCCCGATCACGCTGATATTCTGTACGCACAAGGCATTTTTCCTCCGGTACATCTCTCCCCAGCGATTCGGCCGACTTCGCGGCATACTGACTGAGCATTCGGTATTCTCTTTGCTCCTGCTCCCTCCGATCAATCACTCCGTTACGCATATTTCATAACGACTCCTTCAATCAAATTCGCTACATTCTCACAAGAGTCGATTGCTGACTCGACCTGTTCGTAAATGTGCTTCCACTTAATAATCTCAATCGGGTCTTTTTCATCGCGGAACAAATTCGCAAGCGCTCTGCGATAAATCAGATCCCCGTCATTTTCAACGCGGTTCACCTCGATAATCGCATCCATCAGCGCTTTCGACTTTTTTTTCTCCGGAAGATGCAGGAACACATTTCGAAGCTCCTTGATTGCCAGAAGCGCGGTATCGGCCATTTTAAGAACATCCGGACGGATCTCCTCCACATCAAAAACGCCAAACCGATTGGAGACTTCTTCAAGAGCATCTACGATATCGTCAATTTCCCTCGTGATTGCAAAAATATCTTCCCGATCAAAAACTGTGATGACCGATTTGTTCAATGTCTTAAAAATCTTATGCGCCTGCATATCGCACTCCGTTTCAAGCACTTTCATATTGGCAATCTTGTCATTCACCATTTCATAATGATGTACAATGTCATGAAAGGCCGTACCGGCAGCCAGCACCTTATCCATTTGCTCATTGAACAATGTGAAAAAAATATTCTTTCGTTTTTTGATCAGCATTCTTTTCCTCCGCATGCACCCTGCTATCGACTGTGAATTTCCCGCTTTTACCCTCTTTTCTCCGGTTTCATTATAAATAAATTCTGTATACGAAACAAGTCTATCCGTCAAAATTTATATTTTCTTTTATCTGCTTTGCGAGTTGAGGCTGCTGTTTTTCAATTTCCTCAATCAACCTTTTTTGCAGTTCTTCGGGTGCGAAGAACAGCGCATCGGACAAATTGGCGGCTACGGCCGCGGTTTTTCTCTCCTCTTCTCTCATCGGCTGCCTCCTCGAATCCGCGCGCTCTCATTAAATGCGAACGCCGTAAACCGGTTCCACTCGTTCGGAAGAAGCTCAATTCCCGGTACCAGATTTTGCGGAGTATATCCGATTTCCTCCGAAGCACAGCGTTCCGCGAATTCCCGAATGGTCAATCTGCCGACAGTCAGACGCTCACCGCCTTGAAAACGGATCTCTAAATCATATGCCGGAAATTTCTCGGCAAGAATCGCGTCTGCCATATCCCGTGCAGCCGCATCCGGATCGTACCCGGCGAAAAATTCCGCCTCCTGGCGCGTAATCGTTTTTTTTCCATCCGCCGGATGCAAAAAAAAGCACGCTTCTCGTTCCGTGCCGTCCGGCGCGCAGAGCAAATGGTCATTCAGCGGTATCCCTTCTATAAATCGGTAACTTTTTACCGTTGCATCATCCGAAAAATAATGAATCAGAAAAGACAGAAACTCCGGCCTCTCGGCGGCCAAAGCAAACAGGGCATTTTCCTCCCGTCCTCTGTTTTCCGTATTCTTTCGAAAGGCGGCGATCAGCCGGATCATGTGCTCCGGTGTTCGAATCTCCTTCGGAACCGAAAGTGTATGGGTAAGCAGGTCAAAGCGCCCCTCTTCTGTAAAGAAACGAACAAAAAATCCGGCTGCGTCCCGCATAGTGTCACCGCTTCCCGGAGGCGAAAACACTTTGGAGAAGCGTACCGTGACCGGTGTTTCTTTCTCGGTATCGGTCAAAAATTTTGCCGAGGTGTATTCGGCCAGATTCATATATGGCCGAAACTCCCCTTCCAGGCACATCCCCTTTTGATAAAGGAGACGCGGTATTTTCTGATTCTGTATCATTTCGGCAATTTCGTCCAGAAATAAAAAATCCGTCAACATTTATCACCTCACAGTAATATATGCTGACGGATGCAACTCGGGTCCTATTCTTTTCCGGTATGCCCAAATCCGCCGCTTCCCCGCTCTGTTTCCGAAAGAGAAGAAACCGGCTCCCACGAAATTCGTTCGTATTGCGTGATCACCATCTGCGCGATGCGATCACCGTTCTGAACCAGGAATG
>CAKQWL010000137.1 GCA_934278965.1 uncultured Clostridia bacterium
CGAAAGACCAGCTTCAATGTATCGGCCTCATAAACCACGCGGGGATGCCGCCCGATTTGCTCCGCAAGCGCCGCGACAAGGATAATCCCCGTGTCACAATATGGGAGTTCCGCAACCAGAGCATCCCGTTGCAAGAATGGGAAAAGAAATGCCTTGCCATCGAAACGGCGCTGGGAATCACTATCGTTAAGCTGGCTTATGCCAAGGGTAAGAGCCGTTTGCTGGTGTACGCTGTCTCTGCGGGTGACGATTTGCCGGAAGTCCTGAAGCAGCCTATAATTTTCATTGTACGAAGTTGGCTGGCTTACGCCACAACTTACGCCAATTCCCTGCCAAGTGGCGTAGATTTGCGTAGAAATGTGTGAATTTTCTTAAAATCAAGGAGACTTCAAAAAGCGGCTCAAAGCATTGATAACTCTACGAAAATCTACGTTTTCCGTTATATTCGTTTTGTTTCAAAAAGTTGCGATTCTGAAGGACGGTTTGCCGGTTATCTGGCCCTGTCCGATACCCTGCGGGAGGAGAGTGCAGGTATGGTGGACGAGATTTCGAAGCTCGGAGTCCGTCCGCTGCTGCTGACGGGCGATCAAGAAAATGCGGCATCTGAAATTGCAGGGAAACTGCATATTCGAGATATGAAAGCGAACTGTCTTCCGGAGGATAAGCTCCGTGAGATCGGAAGGTACCAAGAGGAAGGAATGCCGGTTTGTATGATCGGCGACGGTATCAACGACGCCCCCGCATTGAAAAAAGCCGATGTGGGGATTGCTATGGGCGGTATCGGAAGCGATATTGCCGTAGACGCCGCGGACATTGCGCTGGTGAACGATGAGGTAAAAGAAATCCCGCATCTTATCGCTTTGTCCAAACGCATGATGACGACCATCAGGCTGAACATGGCGTTTTCGATGATACTGAACTTCGCCGCGATACTTTTGGCAATCACGGGAGCACTGAATCCTGTGGTGGGCGCGCTTGTACATAATGCGGGCTCCGTGCTGGTAATCACCAATTCGGCATTCCTGCTGCGTTGGAAAAGAAAATAAAAGTGTAGAGTCCGGCTCCGTATCCGTGGTATAATATCGATACAGAAAAGCGAAAAAACATCAGGAGACGCTTGAAGAGAAGCATATCGGAAGCATCGGAAAGGAGAGAAAGGGATAAAAAGAATGGAAATTACAATCCGGACAGCAGATCTTGGGGACGCGGAGAAACTTGCAGCAATTTACGCGTATTATGTAAAAAACACCTCACTGACATTTGAATATGATGTTCCGTCTGTATCGGAATTCCGGGAACGCATCCGAAGGACAAGGGAGCATTATCCGTATCTCGTCGCGGAGGAGGCCGATGAGATCATCGGGTACGCTTACGCCGGACGCTTCCAGCCGAGGGCGGCTTACGCGTGGAATGCGGAGATGAGCATCTATCTGAAGCACGGGGTTCAGAGGCGGGGCATAGGTCGGCAGCTTTATACCAGGATGGAGGAAATTCTGAAAGAACAGGGCATTGTGAAAACCATTGCCGTCATAACGATGCCGGTGGATGAATACTCCGATTTTAACAGCGTGCCGTTCCATGAGAAAATGGGGTATGCCCATGCCGGACGGATTGAGAACTGCGGATTCAAATTTCACAGGTGGTATACAACGCTAGGTGGTATACAACGCTCTATATGGATAAGCAGATCGGTATGCCGCAGGAACAGATGGAACCCATCAAGGATTTTGATGAGGTGCGGGATCCATTCGGTTTGTGATTCGGCATAGGAGAATACCGTTTATAGGAATACAGGGAAGAGCGGGCAGAGGCCCGCTCTTTTACGTATGCCGCTCGTTCACAGGCAGGACAAGCCTTGAGCAATACCGCCGCGTTTCGATCTCACGCCCCGTGTAAGGTGCAGCAATACCCAATACGCGCGGAAAGCCCGCGGGGAGGAGCGATCGGGAGGCTGCCTCGCGCCCAAGTGTCAGCCAGGCCTCGTCAATCCTGTCATAATCGCCGTAGTACAGGACGGACAGGGCACGGCATTCCGGCAGTACGACGGCGTCCTCCGGGGCCTTTTCCGGCAGCACCGGAACGCAGACCGAGAAGGGATAGGGGGTGTTGCCAATGTATCCGTTCAAATAATCCTGTCGTTCCGAAATCGTGAAAATCGGCTCATCAGAGAGCACACATCCTCTGCGGATGCACGCGCTGTAAAAATCATACATTGCAGTATATTTTTCCGAAATGGTATGCCCCTCGCACCGATTCATGCAGCAGGTCACGGAGGGGAGCGTTATGAGCTGTACGGAGATTTCGGAGGTTTCCGCCGCGCGCAGCCGCAGTTCTTCCACACTGCGCTGCAAGTCGCGCAGCCGCAGTTCTTCCACACTGCGCTGCAAGTCGCGCAGCCGCGCCTCCAGCACCGTAAGAAATTGGGACACCTCCCCGCCATGCGCGAAATAGTTCGCGATCTCTTCCGTGCTGAGTCCCATGGCTTTGAATTTTTCAATCTGCAGAATACGGGCGATATTGTGATTGTCGTAATATCGCCGCCCGCTTCCCGGCGCGATGCGAGCCGGCGTAAGAAGCCCCTTTTCCTCCATGCGCAGGAGCGTACTGCGAGAGAGACCGCAGGCGTGTGCCGCCTCGGTGATCGGAAAGAGCTTGTTGATATTTTCTTGCATATTTTTTCCTCGAATACTCCTGAAGTCTCTTGATTCGTTCATAGGTGAACGAGTTATAATGTTATTATTATTATACGGTTCGAATCGCCAATGTCAAGCTTCGATGTATCCAATCAAAAAAATCACGGCATGGAGCTGCGTATACGGACGGGTGTTCGCCGTCAGGAGCTTGAAGGCAAAGGAATTGTGGAAAAGGAGCGAGGAAAGAATGTCAGTTCGAAAACGATTTTTGAGTGCTGCGTTGTGTCTGTGCATGCTGCTGTGTATATCGGGTGTCGGCGTGGGCACATATGCATATGCGGCGGATGGGACGCATGACAGTCACCCTATTTGCGGTAAGACGCACACGGATATCGGTAATCATACGAGTGATCAGTGTCAGGCTGTTGAATGGATAGCGCTGACTCAGAGCGCGGTGGATGAGGCCGGCGGAACGATGACGCTGGAATCCGGCAAGAGTTATTATCTGAGTGAATCGATTACGGCACAGGACAGTGTTGTGCTTAGCGGCGGCACCGTGAATCTCTGTTTGAACGGAAAAAAGCTGACCGTGCCGATAGAGCAGATCCGGATGGGCAGTTATACGGTCGGTGGTGTAATTTGGGTCGACGGCGGCGCGGTTTTGAATATCTGCGATTGCGAGGGGACCGGCAGTATTTTATGTGAAGGGACGGATGAGCCGCTTTTCCAGAAATGTACTGTTTATTGCCTTCGGACCGGTGCGCTGAATCTTTTCGGCGGAAACATCATCCGGACGGGAGGCGTGCACGGGCGAGCCGTGGAAATTACCAACTTTGCGGCATTCAAGATGTACGGTGGAACGGTTCATAACCAAAACGACGACAGCTCCCGTCCCGCTGTGAATTCGAAAACCAGCGCTTCAAGCGAGTTTCCAGTTCGTATTTATGGGGGAGAAATTATTAGTGATAGTGGTTACGGACTTGCGATGGACACGTACAATGCGGATGTCTTGATTGAGGGCGGAACGATTTCCGGAGGCCGATGCGCGGTTTATATCAATGCTGATGGTGATGCGCTGACATTGGGCGGCAGTCCGAACCTTTGTGTGACCGGAAGTGATCCTGAAGCAGTGCTTTATCTCACAGACCGGCCGGATTTTGTTATCATAAGAGATGACTTCGCGCCCGCGCAGCCCATATCTGTTCGGGAGTTTGACAATAGCGAGTTCGCTAGGCCGGCCGCGCAAGACGGAACACTGGAGGAAAAAGCAGATTACTTTGTTTCTGCGACAGAGGGATATTTTGTAGAGTGCGCAGACAAAAATCTTCGTCTTACCGCCTGCAGGATCACGCAGCAGCCCGCGGCGGAGAACGATTATACCGTCATGGCGAATGGAAGCCCGGTATATCAGTGGTATAAAGCAGTCAAAGGAACTGTTCTCGTAACGAATGAGAATGCTGTCGACAGCGCTTCTTATTTTTGGTCGGATCGTTGGTCCGGCAGCCTTTCCGAGGGATGGACGGAAGTGTTTACGCTTTCGATGAAAAAGGATGATCCACTGAGACTAACATTTAGTTCCGGCGGCGACATAGGCATTGAAGATGTTGATATTTTTGATACGGTAAGCGGTGAACGCTCAAATAATGTGGAGCGTTCAAGCTCCGAAACAGGGGAGACTGTTTATACGCTGACCGCACCGGCAAGCGGAAATTATACGCTAAAGCTGCGGCTGGGCGAAGGGCGCGTGCCGGGAGGTATGGGGTGGTTTAGATTTTCCGCCGATACAGTGGCGTATGTGCCGGATACTGTGCTGAGAGGTCAGAGCGCCGCTACGCTTAATACTGCCGGGCTGCAAAGCGGAGTGTATATTTGCCAGGTTACATGGGAAAACAAGACCACCCGGGCAAGCGCCGAGGTGACTTATCTCCATACACATGTCTGGAAGAACGAATGGGAATCCAACGATATCCAGCATTGGCATAAGTGCGAGGGCGCGGGTTGTGATGCCGTTTCTGAAAAGGGAGATCATGTTTATGAAAACGATCGCGATGCGGATTGCAATACCTGCGGTTACAGGCGTACGATTGCACCGCAGCCTTCCGGCAGCGGCAAAGGCGGCAGCACAGCATCAACGGTCCCAGTTCCGGTTATCGGCAGCCGCAGCACTGTGTCGGTTTCCGCATCTGTGAGCGGCGGTACGGCAGAGATCAAAGAAATTAAAGCGGATGAACTGGAGAAGATCGGTACAGACGGCAGTGTGATTCTGGATCTTTCTTCGCTCGGGCGGAGCATAACAGGCGTGACGCTGCCGGCGGATACGCTCCGGGCCCTTTCGGATTCCGGGGTCGGCAGCATGGAAATTGCACTGCCGCATGCACGGCTTCAGTTGGATAAGAAGACACTCGCTGCACTCGCGGCGCAGCTGACCGGCCGTGATATCCGGTTGGTGGTGGAAACGGACAGTAAGGCAAAAAGCACGATGTCAGCCGCTCAGAAGCAGGCGCTTGACGGTATGAAAAATGCCGCCGCACTGGAGGCGTATTTCGTTTCCGGCGGTCAGCGCATTACGGATTTTAACGGCGGCGAGGTAGAACTGAGCATCCCATATCAAGCATCCGGTGCGATTCGTGCGTGGTATCTCAGAGAGGGCGGCACGCGTGAGTCGGTTGCGGTGCACTATGACCGGGAAAATGCGCGGCTGACCCTGCGGCATTTCTCACATTATGTGATTGAGGAACTGGACGGCGGTGCAGAATATGCCATCTGTACAAAGGACAACAGCTGTCCGCTCGCGGCGTTCTCCGATCTCAATCCGACAGCATGGTATCATGACGGGATCCATTATTGTCTCGAAAACGGCTTGATGCAGGGCATTTCCGGCGGAACATTCCTGCCGGATGGCGGCACTTCCCGTGCTCAGCTTGTCACAATTCTGTGGCGAATGGAAGGAGGTCCGGAGAAAAGCAGCACTGTCAGCTTCCGGGATGTAGAAGAGGATGCGTGGTTTGCCGAAGCTGTTCATTGGGCGGCAGCCGAAGGCATTGTGCAGGGACTTGGCGGCGAACGCTTTGCACCGGATGACAAAGTAACGCGCGAGCAGATGGTGACCGTTTTGTGGCGCTTTGCTAAATACAAGGGCGATGATGTAAGTATCGGTGAGGATACGAATATTCTAAGTTATGCGGATGCGTTCAGCGTCAGCGATTACGCGATCCCCGCGATGCAGTGGGCCTGCGGCAGCGGGATGGTAAACGGTATCGAGAAAAAAGACGGATTATTCCTCGAACCGGGAGGCATGACGACCCGTGCGCAGACAGCATCCTTGATGATGCGTTTCTGTGCCGAGCAAATGAAGTAAATATAGTTTAAATCCGGTAAGGCGGCGGTAAGCAGGAGTGATGACCCTGTTTACGGCCGCTTTGCATTTCTACCGTTCTGCACGGCTTGTTCGACCCGGAGACCCGAACGAAAATCGGCGGAGACGATTCAAAAAACTACTGTTTTAAGGGCTGTCGCCGTATATATAGATAGAGGATATACATGGCGGCTGGCGGAGACGGGAGTGAAAAAAGTAAGGTGGGCGGCATACCGGAAGCGGTATGCCAAAGGCAGTATGCCGAAAAATCAAAGCGGGGGTGCATTGAGGAGAATGAACAGGAAAAAACGGAGCATCCACGCGGTGATGGAGGCAGTGCTGCTCTGCGTTTTCGCATTTGCGGGTGCATGGATCGGAAGCCGAATCCCGACGGAATTCTTTTGCACAGAAACGGCGGGGAATTCAATTCATCCGATTACGAGAGAGGCGGGTTCCGGCACACGCGAATCCTTTCGGGAAAGCTTCGGAATCGAAAGGATAACGGATACGGCAGAGGTGACGAACAGTACAGCAGTCGTGCTTGCGGGAGTGATGGCCGATCCGGGGGCGATCGGATATGCGGCGCTTCCCTCGGTGATTCATTCCGGGGAGGGGCTTCGTGTCCTTCGGATTGACGGAACGGAAGCATCCGATCAAAGCGTGGAGGATGGGCGTTATCCGGCAATTCGGACGATCTTCGCGGTCACATACGGATGTCCGGGGGAGCAGGAGGAACATTTTCTCCGCTTTGTGTCGAGTGCCGCCGGCGTACGGGCCATTCGAGAGGCGGGTTGCTTTCCACTTGGTGCGGCTTTTCCGGAATCGGAAAACAATGCAGCAAATGCGGCGGAACGCGCCGAAAAATTGATTCTTGCAGGTTCTTCCTCGGCGATTCCGGTTTTTACCGCACTGAAAGAAGCCTATGAAGAGATCTGCGAAAAGGCGGGCATGCAGGTGCGGCTTGAAATCCAGCAGAGTGACAGCGCGCAGGCCATCGCATCGCTGCAGCAGGGAATCTGTGAAATCGGAATGACCTCCCGCCGCCTCACAGAAGAAGAAAAAGCCTGCGGGCTTCGGGAATATCCGGTGGCAGCGGATGCAATTGTTCTGGTCGTTCATCCGAAAAACCCGGTGAAAGAACTTTCGAGCGAAGAAGTCCGCAAAATTTATGAGGGGGCGATCACGGATTGGAGCGAGATCGAGGCAGGAAAAACCGCCGGAAAACGCGAGTGACGCCCGGGGAAGTGCTTCTGCTTTTGGCGGCCCTGATTTCATCGGCGGTGCTGCTTTTAATTTTCCTTTTTCTTGCGGCGGGGGCGTTTCCGGCGATTTGCAGGATAGGCCTCTGGAATTTTTTGCTGGGAAAAGTGTGGGACCCGGAGCACGGAAGCTACGGGATCTTTCCGATGCTGGTCGGAAGCGTTCTGGTGACGGCCGGGGCGGCGCTGATTGCGGGCGGCATCGGAACACTGACGGCCGTTTACCTGGCGGCATTCTGCCCAAAGAAACTTTACCGCGTGATAAGAAGTTTGATTTCGGTGCTTGCCGGAAGTCCGTCCGGTGTGTACGGGATGTTCGGGATGGCTGTGCTGGTGCCGCAAATCCGGGCGCTGACAGGAAGCGACGGAAAGGGGATTTTAACCGCTTCCGTTCTTCTTGCGTGGATGATCCTGCCAACGATTGTCAGCACGGCAGAGCCGGCACTGCGTGCGGTGCCGATCCGGTTTTACGAAGGTTCGCGCGCACTCGGGGCGACGCACGAGGACAGTGTTTTCCGCGTTCTCCTGCCAGAAGCGGCTTCCGGTATCCTGACCGGAATCGTACTCGGCATCGGACGCGCCGCCGGGGAAGCGACGGCGGTCGTTATGGTATGCGGCAATCAGCCGATTCTGCCGGAAAGCATTTTATCCGGCACCAGAACCCTGACGGCGAATATCATGATGGAGCTGGGATATGCGTCCGGGCTGCATCGGGAGGCGCTGATCGCGGCCGCCGCAGTGCTTTTGATATTTATTCTGAGTCTGAATCTTTTCTTAGGGTTGGCTCGACGCCGGGGATCCGGAGAAGAAACGCGGCGGGTTAGACGGCGGGGCAGCCAAAAATAAGCGGAAACAGGCAGAAATGAGAAAATATCGCAGCTTGATGATGCAGAGAGGAAATTATGCGGAAAGTAAATCCATTGGGCCGATCGGGAAACCGCCGTGCATTCTTTCGGGCGCGTCTGCTGCGAGGGGCTGTCTTTGCAGCTGCCGCGGCCGTGGTTTTTATAGCAGGGGCGCTGATCGGGAAGATTCTGGCAGGGGGACTTCCGTATCTGTCTTTCCGAGATTTTTTACCGGATGGAAAAGACGAAGCAGGGAACCTTTTCGCGCCGCTGCTGAACACGGTGCGGATGACCGCAGCGGCATTGATCCTTGCTGTACCGGCAGGAATTTTCGCAGCGGTTTATTTGACGGAGTATGTCGGAGAAGCGAGTCGGAGTGCGGCGGCAGTGCGGCTTGCATCGGAAACATTGGCGGGAATTCCATCGATTGTCTACGGTCTTTTCGGTTTCCTGTTTTTCTCGGTTTTTGCGGGGTTGGGATATAGTCTTTTCAGCGGCGCGGCAACGCTTGCCCTGATGACGCTGCCGCTGATCCTGCGGCAGACAGAGGAAGCACTGACGGCAGTGCCGCATTCCTATCGGGAGGGAAGTCTGGGACTTGGGGCGGGACGCTGGCGTACGATTGTCCGGGTGGTCCTTCCGGCGGCAGCGCCGGGGATCGCGGCAGGAATCCTGCTTGCGGTCGGAAGAATGGTGGGGGAGACCGCGGCGCTCCTTTATACCGCTGGTACGGCTTCGGGGGCGGCGCAAAGCCTGCTCGCTTCCGGCAGGACATTGGCGGTGCATCTTTACGCACTCTTTTCAGAAGGCCTTTTTCCGGAGGAAGCAAAAGCCGCGGCGGCGGCCATTTTGCTGCTTGCGATCGCGACGAATTTGACGGCGGAGCTCCTCTTCCGGCGGCAGCACGGTCGGAAATAGATTTTGGGGCTTTTCTTGCGGCTTTTCTTGCTTCACCGTCTAAAAGATGTTAAAATATACTATTATCAGAGATTAGACAAGCAAGACAGATGACGCCGTTTGAACGCGGAAAAGAGGACGGAAGAAGAGGATTGGAATAGATGAATCATAGAAAGTATAAGGATGTACTTTACGAAGTACGGGAAATCAACAGCATCAGAGAGCTGTTTGCGAGTTCGACGGAGCTTTTTGCGCATCGGACCGCGTATTTGACGAAGGAGAAACCGGGCGGGAAATATGTTCCGGTAAAATATTCACGCGTTAAAGAGGATGTGGAATGTCTCGGGACCGGATTCCTGAAACTCGGGCTGAAGGGCCGGAAGATCGCCGTTATCGGGGAAAACAGCTACGAATGGGTAATGACTTATCTGGCGGTTGTGTGCGGCGTGGGCGTGATCGTGCCGCTTGACAAGGATTTGCCGGTGAATGAGATTGTCAATCTCCTGTCGCGTGCACACGTCAGTGCGGTCGTGTATTCTAAAAAGTGTGAGAAGATGGTGCTGGAAGCGCTCGAACAGCTTCCGCCGGAGGAACAGATTCGTTATACGATCTGTATGAAACAGCCGCATGACAAGAGAAGCCGGGAGCTTTCCGATATTATGGAGTTCGGAAGAGACGCACTTCTGGAAGGAGATCGCAGCTTTGCCAATGCCGAAATCGATCCGGATGCGATGTGCACATTGATGTTTACTTCCGGAACGACGGGTCTTTCCAAAGGGGTTATGCTCAGTCACCGGAATATCGCGTCCAATGTACGCAATATGTCCAAGTATGTAAAGGTAGGGCGAGAGGATATCGGGCTTTCCGTGCTGCCGATGCACCATGCTTATGAAATGACCTGTCATATCCTGACCGGATTTTATCAGGGGATGACGGTTGCCATCTGTGAAGGCTTGAAATATATCAGTAAAAATATGGTGGAGGCAAAGGTTACCGTGATGCTCGGTGTGCCGCTCATCTTCGAAAACATGCACAAAAAGATGATGAAACAGGCTTCTTCCAAAGGAAAGTTTGAAAAGATGCAGCGCATGATGGAAATTTCCAAAAAGTATCGGCTGTACAATGAGCCGAGGCTGGTAAAGAAGATTTTCAAGAGCTTCCATGAAGCAACCGGCGGAAATATCCGACTGTTTATCGCGGGCGGTGCGGCGATCAATCCGAAGGTCATCGAAGATTTTCAGGCGCTCGGATTCCCGATGATCCAGGGATACGGCATGAGCGAGAATTCTCCGATCATCGCAGTGAACCGGGATAATTACAGCAAGCCGGAAGCGGTAGGGCCGGCGATGCCGGAAACCGAAGTACAGATTGTCAATCCGAGTGAAGACGGTGTCGGCGAGATCATCGTACGCGGGCCGTCGGTCATGCTCGGTTATTATGAAAATCCGGAAGCGACGGCAGAGGCGATTCAGGATGGGTGGCTTTATACCGGCGATTACGGTTATTTTGATGAGGACGGCTTTCTCTATATCTCCGGGCGGAAGAAGAATGTTATCGTCGCGAAGAACGGGAAGAATATTTTCCCGGAGGAGATCGAATATCTTCTGACAGAGACCGATTATATCAAAGAGGCACTTGTACACGGAGAGATTGATGCGAAAAGCGGAGATACCGTGGTAAAGGCTGAGCTTTATCCGGATTATGACCGGATCAAGAAGGATTTCGGCAAGCTGAAGGACGAGGAGATCGAAGGCTTGATGAAGCATGTCGTGGATCAGGTGTGCGATGAAATGCCGCCGTATAAGCGGGTGATGCGAATTGGTATCAGAAATACAGAATTTGAGAAGACTACCACAAAGAAGATCAAGAGAAACGCCGAAGCCAATAAATCGAAGCATTAACGGCCGGAGCGCAGCTTCGGATCTTGCCGCGGGTCAGGCGGCAAGGCAGCATTAAAGAAGGGACAAGAGAAGAGAGAGGAACTTGCAATGATGAATGAATCGGATTACCGGAACATGAAAGCCCGCGACAGGGCATGGGCCGATCAGTTTGTGAAAAAGATAAAGGAAAGCCCGGATCCGGCAGTAAAATACAGGGATTCGCGGCCGATCACCGACATCAAGGATATGGTGGAATCCTCCTGCCGTGAGTTTGCGGAGAATACGGCATTTCTGGTAAAAGATACAAAGGGCGGAGAATATCGCCCGATCAAATATAAAGAAGCCCTTTTGGATATCAACGGACTCGGGACGGCCTTGATCGCCGCGGGGCTCAAGGACCGGAAAATTTCGGTTATCGGGGAAAACAGCTATCAGTGGGCAATTTCTTACCTCGCGGCGGTCTGCGGGACAGGCATTGTCGTGCCGCTGGACAAGGAACTTTCTGCAGGGGAACTGAGACAGCTTGTGCAGGAAGCGGAGGTCAGCTGTGTCATCTTTGACGCGAAGCACGAGGAGGTCTTTCGCCAGATGAAAGCGGACGGGGACACATCGATCGAACTTCTTGTTTCCATGCAGGCAGAGCAGAGCGATAAAGAGGTCTTTGCGTGGAAGGACCTTACAGAATCCGGACGCAACATGGTATTGGCAGGACATACTGAGTTTACAGACGCGCAGATTGACAGTGACGAAATGAGCATCCTGCTCTTCACATCCGGTACGACCGGTGTTTCCAAGGGCGTTATGCTCAGCCACCGGAATATCGCGGCGGATTTGATGGCAGCGCCGACGGTGCTCTGGGTAAAGCCGACGGATCGCTTTTTCTCTTTCCTGCCGCTTCATCACACTTATGAATGCACCGCAGGGTTCCTGATGCCGTTTTACAAAGGGGCATCGATTGCCTACTGTGAGGGATTAAAGTATATTGTCAAGAATTTGAGCGAGGCACATCCGACCTTTTTCCTCGGTGTGCCGGCTGTATTCGAGAATCTGTATAAAAAAATCTGGCAGAATGTTCGGAAGAAGGGAAAGGAAGATTTGCTGAAAAAGGTGATCCGTATCAACCGGAAGACCAAAAAAGTCGGAATCGACTTGGGCGGGATCTTTTTCAAGGATATCCGGGCGCTTTTCGGCGGCAATATGCGCATGATGATTGCGGGAGGTGCTGCGATCGATCCGGCGGTATTGGAAGGCTTCCAGGATTTCGGCATTATGGCCCTCCAGGGCTATGGACTGACGGAGGCAGCGCCGCTTGGCGCGCTGAATCCGGATACCGCGCCGAACAGCCGCTCCATCGGGAAGAAATTTCCGTGCTTCGATCTTCGGATCGACCAGCCGGGAGAAGACGGTGTCGGCGAGGTCTGCCTGAAGGGCGACAACATTATGCTGGGTTATTACAAACGACCGGACCTTTCGGCGGAAGTGCTGAAGGACGGCTGGTTCCACACCGGCGATTTAGGATACATGGACAAAGACGGTTATGTATACCTGACCGGCCGGAAGAAAAATGTCATTATTGCCAAAAACGGCAAGAATGTATATCCGGAAGAGCTCGAGTACTATCTTTCCAGGATTCCGTATATCGCAGAATCCATGGTTTGGGGAAGGCCGTCGGAGGACGGAAGCGATACGGTTATCGTGGCTTCGGTCGTTCTGAATGAAGAGGCTTTCTGTGAGCAGTTCGGAAATCAGGAAATGAGCGACGATGAAATCATCGCGCTTCTTTGGAAGGAGGTCGATAAAATCAATCTTGAAGTTCCGTTCTTCAAGAAAATCAAGGCGATCGTCCTCCGAAAAGAGGAGTTCGAGAAGAACAGCTCCCGGAAGATCAAGCGTTTTGCGGAGGGCAATAAAAAAGAATAGAGCAGATACAGTTTCACAGTGGATAAGAAAACGGAGGATTACAGATGGATGGAAATTTGCGTTACCCGTGTTTAGTAATCAATCTTAGGAAGCTTGGCGAAAACATTAAGGCAATGAGAGAATTCTGTGAGGCGCAGGGCGTTGAGATGGCCGGCGTCATCAAGGGGTTCAGCGGCATTACGGAGTGCGTGCGGGAGTATGAAAAATCCGGGGTCAGTTACCTTGCGTCCTCCCGGCTCGGACAGCTCGCGCGGGTCAAAGAGGCCGGGATCCGGATTCCGACGATGTGCATTCGGATTTCGATGCTGTCGGAGGTATCGGATTTGGTGCGGTACGCGGATTGCTCGCTTCAAAGTGAGGAAAGCGTTCTTCGGGCGATTGACCAGGCTGCGCAAGCGCAGAATAAGATTCATGATGTGATTCTGATGGCGGATCTGGGAGATTTGAGAGAAGGATTCTGGACGACCGAGGATCTGGTGTCGGCGGCGCTTTTGACCGAAAAGGAACTGCCGAATGTTCGGCTTCTCGGTGTGGCAACGAACCTCGGCTGTTACGGTTCCGTGGAAGCTACTCCGGAAAAAATGGAGGAGCTCATTGAGCGGGCAGAAGCAGTGGAGGCCGCAATCGGGCGAAAGCTGCGGTATATCGGCGGCGGGGCAACGACATCTATTCCGCGTTTGTTCGAGCATAACATGCCGAAGCGAATCAACCTTCTTCGAATCGGGGAGGCGGCCATTTACGCACGGGACCTGCCGGACTTCTTTGCGCTGCCGCTGCCGTTTCTCCACAACGATGCGTTTGTCCTAAAGGCGGAAATCATCGAGGTGAAGACCAAGGCGTCGCATCCGGTCGGAAACATCACGGTGGATGCGTTCGGACGCAGGAACGAGTATGAGGACCGCGGGATGCGGAAACGCGCGCTTGCTGCGGTCGGCAAGGTGGATTACGGTGATCCGTTTGATCTGATTCCGCGGGAGGCGGGGATCGAAGTGATCGGGGCCTCCAGCGACCATACGATTTTGGATGTCGAAAACTGCGGGAGAGATCTTCAGGTAGGCGATATCGTGGAATTTGATGTGCGCTACGGGACAGGTGTTTACCTTACTTCTTCGGAAGATGTGAAGCTGTATTTTGAATAATTTTGACGGGGGCCGCTTTGGTGCGGAATCCGCAGGGTATTTGACAAAAGGCAGGCAATTCCTGTATAATATGAGGAATAATGAGTGGCCGGAAGGAGATAAAAATGTCAGAAGAAATTTTATTAACCAGAGAGGGTTATGAAAAAATCGTCGCGGAGCATGATGAGCTCGTCGCAGTACGCCGAAAAGAGGTTGCGGAAAGAATCAAGGAAGCGCTTTCTTACGGCGATATTTCCGAGAATGCGGAATACGATGCCGCCAAAAATGAACAGGCAGAGCTTGAGGAGCGTATTCACAAACTCGAAAATATGATGCGAAAAGCCAAGATCATCGAGGAGTCCGAACAGAGCGGGGATACCGTATCTGTCGGAACAAAGGTACGCGTCAAAGACACCAAAACCGGCGACGAGATGGACTTTATTATTGTCGGGTCGACAGAAGCGGACCCGTTTGAGGGTAAGATTTCCAATGAATCGCTTGTCGGTGCCGGACTTCTCGGCAGTAAGCTCGGAGAAGTTGTGGAAATTGCCGTACCGGATGGAGTTGTGAATTATGAGATCGTTTCGATCGGTTAGATCGGTGAAGCGGAAAGAAATAGAGAGGGAAAGAAAATGACAGACGAAAGAAATGTACATGTAAACCTTGAGCAGGAAGGCGATTTGTCGGAAGAACAGCTGACAGAACAGAGAGTGATCCGAAGAGAGAAGCTCCGCAAGCTTCAGGAAATGGGCAGAAATCCGTTCCTCGTGGAGACTTGGGATGTCGATGCGTACAGCAAGGATGTTCGGGACAATTTCGAAAAGTGGGAAGGCAAGACGGTATCGATGGCGGGCCGTATTATGGCGAACCGCCACATGGGCAAGGCTTCTTTCATCGATATTCTCGATCGTGACGGTAAGATTCAGGCCTACATTCGTCAGGATGAAATCACGCCGGAAGAGTACGAAATCTTCCTTACTTACGATATCGGCGATATCGTAGGTTTCGTCGGCGAAGTATTCAAGACGAGACACGGTGAGGTGTCGGTGAAGGTGCATAAGCTGGTGCTCCTCAGCAAGTCCCTCCAGGTACTCCCGAACAAATGGCATGGATTGAAGGACATCGACCAGAGATACCGTCAGAGATATGTAGATTTGATCATCAATCCGGAAGTACGGGAAATGTTCTATAAGAGAGCCGCAATCATTCATGAGATTAAGAGAACCCTCGAAGAGGATTTCGGTTATCTCGAAGTCGATACGCCGATCCTGACAACGATTGCGGGCGGCGCGAACGCAAGACCGTTCAACACCCATCACAACACGCTGGATTTGGACATGAAGATGCGTATTTCCAACGAGCTTTTCCTGAAGAGATGCGTAGTCGGCGGTCTGGACCGTGTCTATGAAATGGGCAAGATGTTCCGAAACGAAGGAATGGACAGAAATCACAATCCGGAATTTACTTCCATGGAGTGTTACGCGGCTTATACCAACATGGAGTTCGTAATGGAGGTAACCGAAACGGTTGTTTCCAACGCAGCGATGAAGGCGAACGGCTCGATGAAGATCAATTATCAGGGAAAGGAATTTGACCTGACTCCGCCGTGGAGAAGACTGAAGATGTCCGACGCAGTAAAGGAAATTACCGGCGTGGACTTCGATAAGATTACAACGGATGAAGAGGCAAGAGAGGCGGCCATTCAGTACGGAATGGATCCGGAAGACGCAAATAAGTGGACACGCGGCAAGATTCTCGCGGAAATGTTCGAGGACTACTGCGAAGATGTTCCGGGATATCTGGACGGACCGGTCTTCGTAGTCGGCCACCCGGTAGAGATTTCCCCGCTTGCAAAGAGAGATCCGGAAGATCCGAGAATCACCAGAAGATTCGAAGCGTATATCAACGGATGGGAAATCGCCAACGCGTTCTCCGAGCTGAATGACCCAATCGACCAGTACGAGAGATTCGCAGAGCAGCAGGCGCAGCTCGACAGCGGAGAAGATGACGAGGCACATCCGATGGATCTGGACTTCGTCAACGCACTTGAAGTAGGACTTCCGCCGACCGGAGGCCTCGGAATCGGAATCGACCGTGTCATCATGCTGGTAACGAACGCGCCGTCGATTCGCGATATCATGCTCTTCCCGACCATGAAGCCGCTGGACAAATAAAGTCTGTATCAGTCTATACACATAGACTTACAGAAAGTTATGTTCCGACAATCTTTGTAATTTTAATCATGTTCCGAAGCCCACCGAGAAATCGGTGGGCTTTTTGTTTCTGCTCGTTTCATTCCAAAACAGAATGTGATGGTTTTTTTTGTTTTCATTTATTAGAAGTGTAGGGCAAAACACCCTGCACGATCCTTGAAATTGGCTACTATGAAATCTTGAGCTACGGAGTACCGAAGTATTAAAAGAACTGCCACCCATTGGGGTGGCAGCTACATAGTTAAAAATCAAGAGACTGTTTCAAGTTTTGTGTAAACCTCAAAATCGGTGTGGAAAATCAACGAATAATGTACACGGCTCAGGGTATCTGTTGGATATGGGTTACCTCTGGAATTATAGTGTGATGGTAATATCTTCGCGGACTGTTGTACTTAAGCGGATTTCTATTTTCTTTGGATCGGTTATCGGGTCTCCGTTCCATAAATGAAGATTCCGCGCTAAAACCCATCCGCAGTCACTGCCGCCAAGCTTATACATTTCGATTATTGAATCAGGTAATTCTAAATGCTTTTCGGGATTATCATAATATGGATTTATACTTGTTCCGCACCCATGAGAAAATTTAAGCTGCCGATCGTCTACTTTCAAAGATGTTCTTTGGTCAAATGTAAAAGGATTGTCTTCGTCATTTACAACTTGGTTACTTGTTACATTATCCATGAATTTTAAAATATCTTCTTTTTTGATTTTTTTGCAGTAGTCGATAATAATGCCTGCATTACATAGATATATTGCGTTGAAGCGCCAGAAAGCATTTGCAAATTCCTTTTCGATATTTAAAATGCTTACCGCAGCCCAATCCGTAAATTTCTCCTGACCCCAACACAAAGCTTCTAATTTAATTACCATGTTATGCCTCCGATTCTTAGTTCTTCCGATTTTCGGTTTTTCAGTGGCATCCGTGGTCGCCGCAATCGTGATGACCGCATCCGTGGTCGCCGCAGCTGTGCCCGCCCTCGCCGTGCGCGTGGTCGTGGTGGTCACAGTGAACATGGGGATCATAACCCAGAGTTCCGTTGATCAGCGCGTTTACCGCGGTGTCCGCCTCGCCGCTGACGCCGCCAT
>CAKQWL010000138.1 GCA_934278965.1 uncultured Clostridia bacterium
GCCCCGATCGCTGCCATTTTTGCGATGGTCTTGGCACCTTTGAAGACTTTTTCTTTGTCCCGTGTGTGAACACCATCCACAATCACCTTCCCGTTTTTTACGGTCAGCTGCAGATTTTCTTTAACATTTCCGACAATTTTTCCGGCACCTTCCTTCAAATCATAAGTCCCCTGCTGTTTCCTTCTTTCTTCTCCCGAAACAATTCCGGCAGTCCAATCCGCCGCTCCGGAAACGATTTGCCCGGCAATAGACCCTGTTAGGACCGCCGAATCCAAAACCGCATCTCCGAGTTCCTCTATCACCGGTACCCGAAGTGCGTGCCCTCCGGCACGGACAATGCCCCCGAGTGCACCGCCTGCAATAGCAGCTCCCGTGATAAATCCCTTTTTAATCCCGTTCATTTTTCCCTTCCTTTCCCGGCTGCTTTGATATTTTAAATGCCGGAGAGTTCCCTCTCCGGCATTTTTCCCGATCCGAAGACCGGATCTCTCATTATTTCAGTTTTGCCACCATCTGGCCGGATTTTACCTGTTCGCCTTCCTTGACAAAGATTTTATCCACAACGCCCTTAATCGGTGCGAGGATGTTTGTCTCCATCTTCATGGCCTCGATAACCGCGATTGGCTGCTTCTCCGCAACCGTCTCGCCCTCTTTTACGAGAATCTTCAAAATGCTGCCCGGAATATTTGCACCGATCTCAGACGGTTCATCCGGATTCGCAAATTCAACGCCCGGTCCCGAGAAATTCAGATTGTCCGCACTGTTGTCCTTAATCTTGACATTTCTTCTGTTGCCATTTACCTCAAAGACAACCTCTCTCATTCCTTCACTGTCGAGATTCCGAACCTCAACCAGCTTGATCACGAGGATCAGGCCTTCTTCGATCTTTACCTCGCAGGTTTCGCCTTCCTTCAATCCGTGGAAGTAGATATCCGAACCCATGTAACGGAAGTTTCCGTCGTTCTTCAGCACCTTCAGGAAATCTTCATATACTTTCGGATAAAGCGCATAAGAGAGTGCCTGACGCATATCTCCGTCAATCTCATACTTCTCCTTCAGCATCTTGCCGATAGCATCGAAATCTTCCGGCGGAAGCAGTTCTCCAGGTCTGCAGGTGATTGCCTTCTTATCCTTCAGAACGAGCTTCTGAAGCTTTTCCGGGAATCCTCCCTGCGGCTGACCCATCATTCCCTCAAAGAAGGATACGATGGAATCCGGGAAGTCGATATCCTTGCCCTTTTCATAGATATTCTCCGGCGTAAGGTCGTTCTGAACCATAAAGATCGCCATATCGCCGACAGCCTTGGAGGACGGTGTTACCTTAACGATATCCCCGAGCATCATATTGACCTGACGATACATTTCCTTGACATCTTCAAAACGATGGCCGAGGCCGAAGCTTTCAACCTGCGGCTTGAGATTGGAGTACTGGCCGCCCGGGATTTCATACTTGTAGATTTCCGCGGAGGACGCCAGCAAATCTGATTCAAAGCTCTTGTATACCGGTCTTACTGCTTCCCAGTAATCGGAAATCTTCTGAATGCCATCCAGCTCAATGCCGGTGTCACGGTCTGTATTCTGCAGCGCCGCCACAACGGAGTTCAGCGCCGGCTGAGAGGTCAGTCCGGACATCGCATTAAACGCGGTATCCGCAATATCTACACCTGCCTGTGCTGCCATCAGAACAGTCGCTACGCCGTTTCCGGTTGTATCATGTGTGTGGAGGTGAATCGGAATTCCGATTTCCTGCTTGAGGGTCTCTACGAGTTTCTTGGCAGCCATCGGTTTCAGAAGACCGGACATATCCTTAATTCCGAGGATATGCGTTCCTCTTCTCTCCAGTTCTTTCGCCATATCAACGTAATATTTCAAATTGTACTTTTCTCTGGACTCATCCAGGATATCCCCCGTATAGCAGATGCACGCTTCCGCTATCTTCCCCTGGTTGAGGACTTCTTCCAGCGCAATTTCCATGCCCTCTACCCAGTTCAGCGAGTCGAAGATACGGAATACATCGATTCCGGACCTTGCGGATTCCTTCACAAACTCCCGAATGAGGTTATCCGGATAATTCTTATAACCAACGGCGTTCGCGCCTCGGATCAGCATCTGGAAAAGAATGTTCGGCATCTTCTTTCTCAAGGTGTCGAGTCTTTCCCACGGAGATTCCTTCAGGAAACGGTACGCAGTATCAAAGGTCGCTCCGCCCCACATTTCCGCAGAGAAGAGCTTATTTCCGTAATAAGCGGTTCCTGCCGCAATCTTCTCCATATCGACCGTTCTGACTCTTGTCGCCATCAGGGACTGCTGCGCGTCACGCATCGTTGTATCGGTGATCAGAAGGCCTTTCTGATCCAGCACCCACTTTGCAAATTTTTCCGGTCCCATCTGGTCAAAGAGCTGCTTGGTACCGCTGAGCTTTGCAATCTCTGCTTCCGGGATCCGAGGGAATACCGGTACATCGAAATCCGGCTTCTCGCCCTTGTTTTCATTCACGACTTTATTTCCGAGGAAATTGAGAACCCGCAGTTCCCGATCCGGAAGTGCGCTGATGTTGAAAAGCTCCGGATGCTGCTCGATAAATCCGGTGTTGCAGTTGCCCTCACGGAAAATCTGGTGATTCAGTACATTCATCAGGAACGGAATGTTCGTCTTGACGCCCTTTACCTTCATTTCACGAAGTGCACGAATCGCCTTGTTCGTTGTTTCCGCAAAAGTCCGGCCGGATGCCGTAACCTTTACCAAGAGAGAATCGTAGTACGGTGTGATATGCGCACCGGCAAATCCGTTTCCGCCATCCAGACGAATGCCGTATCCGCCCGGCGTCTGATATACATCGATATCGCCCGTATCCGGCGCAAAACTGTTATTCGGGTCTTCCGTTGTGATACGGCACTGGATCGCATATCCGCGTGGGTGAATATCCTCCTGGTGGAGGTCGATCTCTGCCGAATCCAGCGCATACCCCTCTGCCGCGAGGATCTGAGCCTGCACGATATCAACGCCTGTCACCATCTCGGTAACCGTATGCTCTACCTGAATTCTCGGATTCATTTCGATAAAGTAATGCTTTCCGTCGTTGTCCAGAAGGAATTCCACTGTACCCGCATTTCTGTAATTTACAGCCTTTGCAATCTTGATCGCATCGCTGCAGATCGCGTCTCTCTGCTCTTTTGTCAAGCAGAGCGCCGGTGTAAACTCAACAACCTTCTGGTGTCTTCTCTGAATCGAGCAGTCTCTTTCGCCAAGGTGAATGATATTTCCGTAATTATCGCCGAAAACCTGCACTTCGATATGCTTCGGATTTTCCCGATACTTTTCAA
>CAKQWL010000139.1 GCA_934278965.1 uncultured Clostridia bacterium
TCCGACCACAGCCGTTAAAATCGATTCCTCTCCGATATTATTAAATCCGTAATATCCGGATATCAAAATTCTATACATATTTTTTCAAAAACCTCTGATACAGCCGGTACAATCCGTCAAAGACAAGAACGGCGACCGTTCCGAGAAGAATACCGAATAAAAGGGAATATCCTGTTCTCGCAAACCCGAGGTAAAGCGGAGTTCGGATATGCATGAAGGTGTTGATTACCGAAACCATTCCGACAGATCCGCAAAGTCCGAAGATCAATGTCCAAAGCTTCAATCTCCGAACAGAGCAATACACCATCATCATCACCGTCGGGAATGCAAATAAAAATTCCTTATTTCTCGGACGGGCAATCAACAGTTCCTCCAGTTTATTTCGGAAAAGCATTTCGGCGCTGGATACCTCAATCGAAGAATCATGGCCGGTGCGCATGATATAATAAATCCCAACGCCGCCAATCAGCATTCCTGCCAGAATCATCCATACTCGGATTTCCAAATTCAAAAGCTCTTTGATATCCGTCCATTCCAGATGGCCGATATGCTTCTTCCGCGCACCGTACCCATAGTAGGCCAGGAACGCCACCGCGAAAAAGGCAATCGGAAGCAGCTGTGAAATCTTCACGCCGCGGAAGATATCGATCTCCAGCATGTAACTCGTACTGCTGATCGGGGCAGCCGTCATCACGCCTCCAATCAGTGCGATACCGACAGCCGGAATCAATGTTCTGATCGCTGCCAAAAGAATTTGCCCGCGTCCCGCGCCCTCCGGGAGGCGTTCCGCGGAAAGACGGGCTTCCGCAGTGACATAAGTTACCGCAAGACAGCCAAAGACAACTGCCGCCGCAAAAGAGGTCAGCAGCACCGCCGTATTCGGCATTACAATGTAGGCCGCCCAAACTGCAAACAGGCCGAGAATCGCCAGAATTGCCAGTGTTTTTTGTTTCAAGATCAGCAGACACCGGAGCAGCAGCACCGCCCCGAGCGCACAACCGCAGGCAACAGCGACCTGAACCAGGGTCGGTACACTGTAATCCGCCATGACCGATGCCGATCCTCTGGTAAATCCGTGCCGCGCAAGACGCGCATCCAGATGATCGAACATATCCTGATATTCCGAAACATTCGTTACATAAGTATGTAAATTTTTCATTTCCAGGAACGGCTTGAAATAAATCACCCGGACATTCCGTTCCGTAACCGCTCGGAAGAGTGTGTTTTCAATCTCCTCTGCACCCTGATATCCGTAATACTGATATCGATACTGTATGTAATTCCATACGGAGAAAACCCGGACCGTATCATACCCCGAGGCCTGTGCTGCTTCCTGCACACCGTACTGCATGATATTCTGAAGCTGCGTTGTATTCTCAATCAAACCGATCGTAATGCCATTATCGAGAATATAGTTTTTTGCGAATTCCACACCGTCGTCGTAACCGAATACAGCTTCACCGCCGACCATAATATATTCCGGCGTGATTCCGTAATGCTCATACCCATCGATCACCGCCTGCGCGTACCGTGTATCATTCCAGCCATTATAAGAAAGGGTTCTCGGGATGATCTCCATACCGCTTTCCCGGATCAGCTGTACCTTCTCCGGCATTAAGCCGAGACTGATATACATCAGCTTGGACCCGTCAATATCAATTCGCTCTGCAAATCCCCCATTCTTGGCGTTCATGTACTTATACTTTTCCGTATAAAGCGTCGTGTCGGAAGTTCCGTTCAGCCAGAAATATCCATTTTCACCATCCGGATCAATGTAAAAGGCACAGCGTTCCGGCGCAATCCGGCCCGTGATCCCTTCCCGTACAAAATCCGTCGCCTCTTTGCTTCCGGTCGTAATCAATACATCAAACCGGTCGATCTTTCCTTTCTCCTCCATTGCCCGCAAAAATGCCTCCGGAAGCTTGTCCTGCCACGAAGCATCTTCCATCACATTTCCGAGAACTTCTCCGGTTACCGGCATCCAGGATTCCTCCATCAATGTCATGATGTTCTCTTCTTGGAGACCGACCTTTGTAATGCCCATCTTTCGAAACTCCGACAGCCAGGCCCCGGTATCCAGATCACTTTGCTCCGCCATCTTTTCGATTTCCGCATAATCCAGTACGATATCGTACGTCTTGTTCTTCTTCTCAATCCCGATTCGCGTGCCGATGACAGACATCGCCGCTATCACCGCGGCAAGAATTAAAATCGTCATCTTCAAAACCGTCTTGTTTTCCCCGAAAAAATTTTTCATTTACTATGTACTCTCCTTTATCCCTTCCCTCAGTTGACGCTGTACTCTCCTCTCACCATGACCCAAATATCCGTCACCGCCGTGATTCCCCTTCCGTCGTTTCTCGGTACCAAAAGCAAGTGATTCAGTTCTACCGATGCCCCGGTCATTAGATCGGCTCCGCCGGTCAAATCGGCAATACCGTTTTCACTGTTGCCAATAGCGGTCGCGATCCCGCTCCTCAAAATGATCTCTGTTCCGGCGCCGCCGATCATTTTCTGTCCCGCGGTAAGCTGCACCGGGGTATATGCGGTTTTCGCATCCACATAACTCTTGGATACCAACGGATCACTTCCGCTTCCCGGCTCTGCCGTATCCCCGAATACTGCATATCCAAATGCCGCCGCAGCGACAAGCAGCACGGTAAGTATCATCGTAATCCCGCGTTTTTTCATCTTGTTCTCCTCCTGCCCAACTGCCTGTTTTTCTTCTGTCTTTTCGCTGTTTTCCATTTATCAGATCGATGCATGA